>JBJENB010000128.1:0-27996 GCA_051879975.1 Wujia sp. | reverse complement strand
TATAGCTATGAAGCATCGGAATTCTCAGTCCGGTGACAACATTATTTAGTAACCCATAGACTTACGTATTCAGTAAAGGAGTAGAGATAAATGGCAGAAGTGAATTTTGAGCAGATTTTGGATGAGTACGTACTTTTTTGTAATGATTCAGGTAAGATAGACCTGAATTTGTATGAGGAGTATAATGTTAAAAGAGGTTTAAGAGATTCGAATGGTCGTGGCGTTCTCACGGGGCTTACGGAAATTTCGGATGTAAGAGGTTTTGATGTAATAGATGGTGAAAGAATTCCAATAAATGGAGAGCTTTATTATCAGGGTTATGAGGTAAAGGAGCTTGTGAAGGGGTTTCGAAGCAGCAAGTATGGTTTTGAGGAAACCACATACCTTCTTTTGTTTGGAAAGCTTCCTTCACAGGCACAATTGGATAGCTTTATAGGAGTACTTGAGGATTTGAGACAAAATCTTCCGGAGTCCTTCAACAGGGATGTTATCATGAAGGCACCAAGTAAGAATATGATGAATGTTCTTGAAAAGTGCGTATTGACATTATATACCTATGATGAAAATCCGGATGATTTGAATATTAGAAATGTCCTGATGCAGTGCTTGCAGCTTATCGCAACATTTCCGGTAATGGCCTGCTATGGATATCAGGCATACAGACATTATCATTTGGATAAAAGTCTTGTCATACACAGACCTAAGAGGGGACTTTCAACTGCAGAGAATATACTGAGACTTATAAGAACTGATGGTAAATATACAGAGCTTGAGGCGAAGGTACTTGATGTGTGTCTGGTAATACATGCGGAGCATGGTGGTGGTAATAATTCAACCTTCACAACCCATGTTCTGTCATCATCAGGAACAGATACCTATTCTGCAGTAGCCGCATCCCTGGGTTCCCTAAAGGGACCGAAGCATGGAGGTGCCAACATCAAGGTTCAGCAGATGTTTAATGATATGAAGGAAAATGTTAAGGATTGGACTAATGAAGATGAAATATCCGAATATCTGCAGTCTTTGTTGGATAAGAAGGGCTTTGATAAGTCCGGGCTGATATATGGTATGGGGCATGCTGTTTACAGCGAGTCGGATCCAAGAGCGGTAATTCTTAAGGAATATGCTAAGAAGCTTTCAATTGAGAAGGGACTTGAGGACGAGTTTGCTTTATACGAAAGAGTCGAAAGACTTGCTGCGGGATTGATTGCTAAGCACAGACATACCTTTAAAACAGTGTGTGCCAATGTAGATTTCTATAGCGGATTTGTATATACAATGTTAAAGCTCCCTATGGAAATATTTACACCAATATTTGCTATTTCAAGAATTTCAGGTTGGTCTGCACACCGTATTGAAGAGCTTGTTAATAATGGAAAGATAATAAGACCGGCATACAAATTCGTTGGGGTTCATAGGGAATATATTCCAATTGAAGAACGTAACTGGTAAATAGTTTATAAGATAATGCCTGCCAATGATGTAGTCAATTAACATCGTTGGCAGTTTTATAATAAAAAAGGACGAAAACTTATGTGGATTGCAGAAAATTGGAAAGATTATGAGATTATAGATTGTTCTGGAGGAGAGAAGCTTGAACGGTGGGGAGATTATATTCTCCTCAGACCGGATCCCCAGGTACTTTGGAATACTCCGAAGAAGGCAAAAGAGTGGAATATGCTTAATGGTCATTATCATAGAAGCAAAAGAGGTGGCGGTGAGTGGGAATTTATGCAGCTTCCGGAACAATGGAGCATAAAATATAAGGAGCTTACCTTCAATCTAAAGCCCTTTGCCTTTAAGCATACAGGGCTTTTCCCGGAACAGGCAACAAACTGGGATTGGTTTAGTGATATTATTAAGGGAGCGAAACGACCGGTTAAGGTTCTGAATCTCTTTGCCTATACCGGAGGTGCGACCTTGGCAGCAGCGAAGGCCGGGGCATCAGTGACCCATGTTGATGCATCAAAGGGAATGGTTGGCTGGGCGAAGGAGAATGCAGTGTCCTCCGGCTTGGGAGATGCACCCATCAGATGGATTGTGGATGATTGCGTAAAGTTTGTTGAAAGAGAAATTAGGCGTGGCAATAAATATGATGGTATCATTATGGATCCACCATCCTATGGACGGGGACCTAAGGGTGAAATATGGAAGCTTGAAGAAAAAATACATCCATTTATACAATTGACATCACAGCTTTTAAGCGAAGACGCCTTGTTTTTCTTGGTTAATTCATATACTACAGGTCTTGCGCCGGCAGTATTGACATATATGATCTCTACTGAGGTTGAAAAAAAATTTGGAGGAAGAGTTATCTCTGAGGAAATTGGATTACCGGTTTTGTCATCAGGACTTGTCCTTCCTTGTGGGTCTTCCGGCAGGTGGATTAAGGAATAATAGGAGAGCTTATGAGCGAAATTAAGAAAAAGAAAAAATCTAAAATAGGTTCAGTCAATAAATCAGGGCAATATTTCTCGCTAAAACTGTTGGTTGTCATATTACTTATTTTGCTACAGGCAGGATATATTCTGTTTATTTATTTAAAGATGAAGGAATATATAATATATTGGCAGACAGGTGCAGTACTTCTTAGCTTTTTTGTGGTGCTGTATATTGTCAATAAACAGGAAAATCCGGCATACAAGCTTGCTTGGGTTGTGCTTGTGCTTGCATTTCCTTTGGTGGGAGGAGCACTCTATGTTATGCTGGCAGGTAACCGAACTAGGAAAAAATTTATCAAGGAATGTTTGGATAACCATTTTGATACCTTTAAATATATGCCTGATGACTCAGAAGTTCAAAAGGAGATAAATGAAAAAAGCAAAAGTGCCAGTGTTCAGGCAAATTATATTTCAAAATTTGCCGGTTATTCGGTTTACAAGAATACTGATGTAACATATTTCCCGTTGGGAGAGATAAATTTTGAAACGCTTATAGCTGAGCTGAAGAAGGCAAAGCATTTCATATTTCTTGAATATTTCATCATTAAGCAGGGAGTAATGTGGGATTCAGTTCTTGAGGTATTAAAGGAAAAGGCAGCTCAGGGTGTAGATGTCAGACTGATATATGATGATTTGGGTTGTGCAATGTGGATTCCGTCCAGATTCAGGAGAGAGATGCAGGAGGCAGGAATAAGGGCTGTTGCTTTTAATCCGATTGCGCCGGTCATTAATCTGAGACAGAATAATCGTGATCATAGGAAGATTACTGTTATTGATGGTCATACCGGATTTACCGGTGGAATTAATCTTGCAGACGAGTACATTAATAAGGGAAGCAAATTTGGACATTGGAAGGATACGGGTATTATGCTTAAGGGTGAGGCTGTATGGAATCTTACGCTGTTGTTCCTTCAGACATGGAATATGCTTACCCATGAGGAAGAGGATTATTCTAAGTATGTTTATGACAAATATTTAGATTTTGAGATACATGGGGATGGATATATCCTTCCATATGGTGACACTCCTGTGGATGATGAAATTGTCGGTGAGAATATATATCTCAACATGATTAATAAGGCTAAGAAATATATTTATATAACAACGCCTTATTTGATCATTGATAATGAGATGCATACCGCATTAACACTTGCGGCAAAAAGTGGTATAGATGTAAGGATAATCACTCCGGGAATACCGGATAAAAAGACGGTATATATGGTGACGCAGTCCTATTATTATCATCTTATCAAAGCGGGTGTCAAAATATATCAGTATACGCCGGGATTTATACATGCCAAAACGGTTGTTATGGATGACAGTATAGCAACAGTTGGTACTGTAAATTTTGATTATCGAAGTCTGTATCTTCACTTCGAATGTGGTGTTTGGATGTTCGATTCCAAGGTAATTCACACAATTAAAGAGGACTATTTGGAAACACTAGAAAAGTGTGATGAGGTTACATTAGAGGAAATTGAACGTACAAGTGGCTGGAAACGATTTAAACAAAGTCTCCTTCGATTAATTGCTCCGCTTCTATAGTTTTATGTAATCACGAAAGGAGACGGCGATGGATAATCACGAAATAAGGAAAGAACTGGGGAAAATTATTGGCGATAATAATATAATTAAAATCGTTATAAGTAATCCTAAGGATAGGGAATATAAATATAGAAAAATTCATGTTAAAAGAATAGAATTAAAGGGTGACAAGCAGTATCAGTTTACCTGTTATACGGAAAAACAGGCGTTTCAGAGCAATGTTACCGGCGCATTGCTGATAGGAAAGCTTCTTGAATATTTTCCGGAACACTTTGTACAGATGAACATTTTTACTGAGGATAGAGAGATAGCTCTTAAGTTCACACGGAAGGGAAAGCTTCTTACCAATTCCAAAAAGGTGGACTTGAAGCATTCTGACGAAGCTATACATAATAGCGCTACTCATAACAGAACAAAGAAATATATTCTTAAGGAAGGAATGACGATACCACCCCTTGTTGATATGGGGATTTTTACGAAGGAGGGAAAGGTAGTCAATAAAATGTATGACAAGTATAAGCAAATCAATCGATTTGTGGAGCTGGTTCATGATGTACTTAAGGATTATAATAAAGAAGAGATACGAATCATTGACTTTGGTTGTGGCAAATCCTATCTTACTTTTGTTCTCTATTACTATTTGACGGAGCTTTTGGGCAAAAAGGTTAATATTACAGGACTTGACCTCAAAGAGGAGGTAATACAAAAATGTAATGAGACAGCCAGGCGCTATGGATATGACGGATTGAACTTTGAACTTGGAAATATAAATGGATATCAAAATGACAAGCCGGTGGACATGGTTGTGACGCTTCATGCGTGTGACACGGCTACGGACTATGCCTTATATAACGCGGTAAGCTGGAATGCTACATATATATTATCCGTTCCATGCTGTCAGCATGAGATGAACCGGTATATAGAAAGTGATGTGCTGGCACCTCTTATGAAATACGGAATTATCAAGGAACGGACAGCGGCACTTATGACTGACGGAATAAGAGGATGCATGCTGGAATATCGGGGTTATAAGACTCAACTCCTTGAATTTGTGGACATTGCCCATTCTCCAAAAAATATTCTAATAAGGGCGGTGAAGAGTAACGTAAGCAGAGAGAAAAGGGAACGTTCCATTAATGAAGCAAAAAATTTATGTGAATTGGTGCACTATACACCTGAGATAGTAGGGTTACTATCCAATGAAAAAGGGGAGGAATAAAATAATGAAAAATCAAAAGAAAAAGGGAACAGGAATAGCGGCGGGAGTAATACTTTTGGTGGTTTTTGGCCTTTGTCTGTTTCTCATGCTCATCACAGAAGGGGATTATATATTTGGTGGGGCACCTACTAATATCAATACGCTTATGCAGGAGACATCGCTTGAAAAGGGTCAGCATGTTACCATTGGTGTCAATGCTGTCGTTGATTGGTATGCTGAGACAAAGCATTATATCAATGGATTTATTCCGGCAGGAACTGAAAGACATTGTCTTGTATGGCTTGATGACGGTTCCTTTATTTCGCTTACAGTAAAGGGAAAGAATAACATTTCTGAAATTAATAAGCTGATAGTTGAAACGAATAAATATTTATATGGAATGACGGATGAGCTTCCGGATAAGATAATGCTTGAGGGAGAAATTACCAGTATCAATCCCGATATTCAAGGTTACTACAATGAAGTATTAAATGATTGGGGAATCGATACTTATGAGGAAAAAGTATACTATCTTACTATAGATTCTTCCATGACAAGAGGCAAGATGGCTATTTATCTTGTAGTAATAATCTTATTTATTATATGGAGTATTGTAGTAATCGTAATGGGGGTAAAGAAGAAAAGAGAAAATGCAAAATTGGCAAAGCTGAGCTGGACAAATTATGGTGTTCCACAGAACTACAGTGATTCAATGCAACAATATAATAACATGTATAATAATCCCTCACAGCAATATACCGGAGACTCACAGCAATATACCGGAACGACACAGACAGATAATGATACTTCAGGGACAAATAATTACAACAATTACTAATTAATAATCATTTAAAAATTATAAAAATGAAATAAAAATTCAACGGCAACCATATTGCAAAAAAACTTGAAAAAAGTACTTGCATTATGGTTGCTTTTGAATTATAATAGCACTTGCTGTGACATTGATAGCGTGGAAGCGGAGGTTGCCGCACTAGAAAACATGCGGGTTTTTCGTGGAGCGAATGTCAATTAAAGATAACTGGCGACAAGTCACTGTACTTAATAACCATCCGGTGATAACCGGAGATGACGTGTGAGATAAGAGTGTTAAAAAATAGGACACACACGGGAAAGTTGTACAGTCACCACTTGTCGTACTACAAAAAGTGCGAAAAGGAGGCGGCTTTTTTTATGGCAAGTCAAATTATGAGAATCACATTGAAGGCGTACGATCACAAGTTAATCGATCAGGCTGCAAAGCAGATTATCGAAACTGTAAAGAGTACTGGAGCAAAGGTAAGTGGACCTGTTCCAATGCCTACAAAGGTTGAGAAGATTACAATTCTTAGAGCTGTTCATAAGTATAAGGATTCAAGAGAACAGTTCGAGCAGAGAACTCACAAGAGACTCATTGACATCTTGACTCCAACACAGAAGACTATTGATGCTCTTCAGAAGATCGATATGTCAGCTGGTGTTTATATTGATGTTAAGATGAAGTAATTTAATTAGGTAATAATTTTTACATTATTATAATTAAAATTTAATAGCGTACCTAATTACACCGAAAGGGTGAATTTAGTATGATTGCAAATGCAATCCGCTGTGAATTAAAATTAGGAGGAAAGTTTTAAATGAAGAAGGCTATTTTAGCAACTAAAGTCGGAATGACTCAAATCTTCAACGAAGACGGTGTTTTGACACCGGTAACAGTATTACAGGCTGGACCATGTGTTGTAACTCAGGTAAAAACAGTTGAAAATGACGGTTACGATGCAATTCAGGTTGGTTTCGGCGAGAAGAAGGAAAAGGTTACAACTAAGGATGTTTCTGGAAAGAAAGTTATCAGAAACCCACATGGTGCTACTAAGGCAGAGGTTGGACATTTCAAGAAGGCTGGCACAACTCCAAAGCAGTTCGTAAGAGAATTCAGAGTAGAGAACGTATCTGATTACACTGCAGGCGAGAGCGTTATCAAGGCTGACATCTTCGCAGAGGGTGACAAGATTGATGTAACTGCTAAGTCAAAAGGTAAGGGATATGCCGGCGGTATCAAGAGATACGGCATGAAGTCAGGTCCTTCAGCTCATGGTTCTAAGTACCATCGTCATGCGGGTTCAAACGGTTCTGCAACTACTCCGGGTAGAGTATTCAAGGGAAAGAAGATGCCTGGACATATGGGTAATGTAAGAGTTACAGTACAGAATCTTGAGATAGTTAAAATAGATGTTGAGAACAATGTAATCTTGGTAAAGGGTGCCGTTCCTGGACCAAAGAAATCATTAGTAATGATTAAGGAAACAGTAAAGGTTGGCAAGTAAGCCGGTCTTTCAGGAAGGAGGAACAATAGATGGCAACAGTAGCAGTTTATAACATCGAAGGAAAAGAAGTAGATAAGCTTGAGCTTAACGACAACGTGTTCGGTGTTGAAATAAATGAGCATTTAGTACATCTGGCAGTTGTAAGTCAGTTAGCAAACAGTCGTCAGGGAACTCAGAGTGCAAAGACTCGTTCAGAAGTTTCAGGCGGTGGAAGAAAGCCTTGGAGACAGAAGGGAACAGGTCATGCAAGACAGGGTTCTACAAGAGCTCCACAGTGGACAGGCGGTGGAGTGGTATTTGCTCCAAAGCCAAGAGATTATTCAATCAAGATGAACAAGAGAGAGAAGCAGATTGCTTTAAAGTCTGCACTTACTTCAAAGGTTCAGGATTCAAAGCTTATCGTTGTAGATGAGTTCAAGTTAGATGAGATTAAGACTTCAAAGTTCGTTGAGATTCTTGGAAATCTTAAGGCTCCAAAGGCATTGGTAGTAACTAAGGATAAGGATGAGAAGGTTATCCTTTCAGCAAGAAACATTCCTACTGTTAAGACTACAATGACTAACAGTATTAACGTATACGATATCCTGAAGTATGATTCATTGGTAATCACTAAGGATGCTGTAGCAGCAATCGAGGAGGTGTACGCATAATGGCAGATATAAAGTATTATGACGTTATTCTTAAGCCGGTTCTTACAGAGAAGAGTATGAACGCAATGGCAGAGAAGAAGTATACATTCCTTGTACATCCTGAAGCAACTAAGACTCAGGTTAAGGAAGCTGTTGAGAAGATGTTCGAGGGAACAAAGGTAGCTAAGGTAAACACTATGAACTGCGAAGGAAAGACAAAGAGACGTGGTATGGTTTACGGAAAGACAGCAAAGACTAAGAAGGCTGTCGTTCAGCTTACCGCTGAGAGTGCAGATATCGAATTATTCGAGGGTCTGTAAAATATAGAATAAGATTAAGCGAATGAATTTATTCGTAAATATGTGCAGCGTAGCACGATAATAAAACGTAGATTTGAAAGGAGAAATAAAATGGGAATTAAGACTTATAACCCATATACACCTTCGAGAAGAAATATGACCGGTCTTGATTTCGAGGAGATCACTAAGACCACTCCTGAGAAGTCACTCTTAGCTAAGAAGGATAAGACAGCAGGTCGTAACAATCAGGGTAAAATCACTGTAAGACATCACGGTGGCGGAAATAGACAGAAGTACAGAATTATAGATTTCAAGAGAAGAAAGGATGATGTACCTGCAAAGGTTGCAGCAATTGAGTATGATCCAAACAGAACTGCAAACATCGCACTTCTCTTCTATGCAGATGGTGAGAAGACTTATATCATCGCTCCAACAGGACTTAAGGTTGGCGATACAGTTATGAGCGGCCCGAATGCAGAGGTAAAGGTTGGTAATTGTTTACCACTTTCAGATATTCCGGTTGGTACAGAGATTCACAATATTGAGTTATATCCTGGAAAGGGTGCTCAGCTCGTTCGTTCAGCCGGTAACTCAGCTCAGCTTATGGCTAAGGAAGGCAAGTATGCAACTCTTAGACTTCCATCAGGTGAGATGAGAATGGTTCCTATCGTTTGTCGTGCTACAATCGGACAGGTTGGTAATATCGAGCACGGACTTGTTAACATTGGTAAGGCAGGACGTAAGCGTCATATGGGTATAAGACCTACAGTTCGTGGTTCTGTTATGAACCCTAACGACCATCCACATGGTGGTGGTGAAGGTAGAACCAGTATTGGTAGACCAGGCCCATCTACTCCATGGGGTAAGCCGGCATTAGGTCTTAAGACTAGAAAGAAGAACAAGCAGTCTAACAAGTTGATAATCAGAACAAGAGACGGTAAGAACGTTAAATAAGGAGGTAACATATGGCTCGTTCATTAAAAAAGGGACCATTCGCAGATGATTATTTGTTAAAGAAGATAGATGCCTTAAATGCAGCTAACGATAAGCAGGTTGTAAAGACCTGGTCACGTCGTTCAACTATCTTCCCTTCATTTGTAGGTCATACGATAGCAGTATATGATGGAAGAAAGCATGTGCCTGTATATATAACTGAGGATATGGTTGGTCATAAGCTCGGTGAGTTCGTAGCAACCAGAACATACAGAGGCCACGGCAAGGATGAGAAAAAGGGTAAGAAGAGATAAGTCGAAAGGAGGACACATTCATGGCAAAAGGACATAGATCCCAGATAAAGAGACTCAGAAATGAGAACAAGGATACAAGACCTAAGGCTACTGTTTCATACGCCAGAGTATCGGTTACCAAGGCTTGTTTCGTATTAGACGCTATCAGAGGCAAGGATGTAGCTTCAGCACTTGGTATTCTTGCTTACAACAATAGATATGCATCAAGAGTTATTGAGAAGCTCTTAAAGTCAGCAATCGCCAATGCTGAGAATAATAATGGAATGAAGGCAGAGAACCTTTACATCGCAGAGTGTTATGCGAATAAGGGACCGACAATGAAGAGAATTCAGCCAAGAGCACAGGGTAGAGCATATAGAATCGAGAAGAGAACTAGTCACATCACTATAGTGCTTGATGAAAGATAGGAGGTAAACAATGGGACAGAAAGTTAATCCACATGGTTTAAGAGTCGGTATTATCAAGGACTGGGATTCAAAGTGGTATGCTGATACTAAGAACGGCGAATTTGCAGACAACCTTGTAGAAGACTACAAGATCAGAGAGTATTTAAAGAAAGAACTTTTCTCTGCAAATGTTTCTAAGATAGAAATTGAGAGAACAGCAGACAGAGTTAAGGTTAATGTATATACAGCTAAGCCAGGTGTAGTAATCGGTAAGGGCGGTGCTGGAATTGAGAAGATTAAGGCTAAGGTTCAGAAGCTCACAACTAAGAAGCTTATAATTGATATTAAGGAAATTAAGAAGCCTGACCTTGACGCTCAGCTTGTTGCAGAGAATATTGCTGCACAGCTTGAGAACCGTATATCATTCAGAAGAGCAATGAAATCATGCATGAGCAGAACTATGAAGGCAGGAGCACAGGGAATCAAGACTTCATGTTCAGGAAGACTTGGTGGTGCTGATATGGCAAGAACTGAGTTCTATAGTGAGGGTACAATTCCTCTTCAGACACTTCGTGCTGATATAGACTATGGTTTCGCTGAGGCTGATACAACATACGGTAAAGTTGGTGTTAAGACATGGATTTACCATGGAGAAGTACTTCCTACTAAAGGAAATAAGGAAGGGAGCGATAAATAATGTTAATGCCTAAGAGAGTTAAGCGTCGTAAGCAGTTCAGAGGTTCAATGGCAGGAAAGGCGCTTAGAGGAAATAGAATTACAAATGGTGAGTATGGTATCGTTGCATTGGAACCGGCTTGGATTAAGTCAAATCAGATTGAGGCTGCCCGTATTGCAATGACAAGATACGTAAAGCGTAATGGTAAAGTTTGGATTAAGATTTTCCCAGATAAGCCTGTAACAGCTAAACCAGCTGAAACTCGTATGGGTTCCGGAAAGGGAACACTTGAGTATTGGGTAGCAGTTGTTAAGCCGGGCAGAGTATTGTTTGAAATCGCCGGTGTACCTGAGGAGACTGCAAAAGAGGCTCTTCGTCTTGCTACACATAAGCTTCCGGTTAAGTGTAAGATTATATCAAAGGCTGATTTGGATAAGGAAGTAGGAGGTAATAGCAGTGAAGCTTAAGGAATATAGAGAAGAATTAAACGCAAAATCACTTGAAGAATTACAGAGCGATTTAGTAGCTGCTAAGAAGGAATTATTCAACTTAAGATTCCAGAATGCCACTAATCAGCTTGAGAATACAAGCAGAATTAAGGATGTTAGAAAGAACATCGCCAGAATACAGACAACAATAGCTAAGAAGGCTAATGCATAATTATCGTAAAGGAGGAAATATTGTGGAAAGAAATCTTAGAAAAACACGTGTAGGTTTAGTTACAAGTGACAAGATGGACAAGACAATCGTTGTATCAATTGTTGATAATGTAAAGCATCCTCTTTACGGTAAGATTGTAAAGAGAACTTACAAGCTCAAGGCTCATGATGAAAACAATGAGTGCAGGATTGGTGATAGAGTAAGAGTTATGGAGACAAGACCTTTATCAAAGGATAAGAGATGGAGACTTGTCGAGATAATCGAGAAGGCAAAGTAAGGAGGCGCAAACAATGGTTCAGCAGGAAACAAGACTTAGAGTTGCTGATAACACCGGTGCTAAGGAAATCCTTTGCATAAGAGTTATGGGTGGCTCTACCAGAAGATATGCAAATATTGGTGATATCATCGTTGCCTCAGTTAAGGATGCAACACCAGGTGGAGTTGTAAAGAAGGGTGACGTTGTTAAGGCTGTAGTAGTTCGTACAAAGAAGGGTGCACGTCGTAAGGACGGTTCTTATATCAAATTTGACGAGAATGCAGCAGTTATTATAAAGGATGATGGAAATCCAAGAGGAACTCGTATATTTGGACCTGTTGCTAGAGAGTTAAGAGACAAGAAGTTTATGAAGATTGTTTCTCTCGCACCAGAAGTATTATAGGAGGTAAAGACTGTGGCAACATCAAAAATTAAAAAAGACGATCTTGTTAAAGTAATTGCCGGTAAGGATAAGGGCAAGGAAGGTAAGGTATTGGCAGTTGATACTAAGAATAATACAGTTTTAGTTGAGGGTGTTAATATCGTTCATAAGCACAGCAAGCCTAGCATGCAGAATCAGCAGGGAGGAATTATAGATAAGGAAGCTCCTATCGATATCTCAAACGTTATGTACCTCTACAAGGGAAAGGCTGTAAGAGTTGGTTTCCAGGGAGAGAAGAAGGATAAGGTTAGAGTTGCTAAGGTTAAAGGCAAGACAGAGGTTATTGATTAGGAACCAAGGAAAGGAGGCATAGGATTTTGAGCAGACTTAAAGATTTATATAGCAACGAAATAAAAGATGCTATGAAGAATAAATTCGGTTATAAGAATGTTATGGAGATACCAAAGCTTGAGAAGATTGTTATCAACATGGGCGTTGGTGAGGCAAGAGAGAATGCAAAGGTATTAGACGCTGCAATTAAGGACCTTGAGACAATTACCGGTCAGAAGGCAGTTGTCACTCGTGCAAAGAAGTCAGTAGCGAACTTCAAGCTTAGAGAAGGAATGCCAATTGGATGTAAGGTTACACTTAGAGGTGACAGAATGTATGAGTTTACAGACAGACTTGTGAACCTTGCACTTCCACGTGTACGTGATTTTAGAGGTGTTAATCCTGATGCATTTGATGGTAGAGGAAACTACGCATTAGGTATTAAGGAGCAGCTTATTTTCCCAGAGATTGAATACGATAAGGTTGATAAGGTAAGAGGTATGGATGTTATATTCGTAACTACTGCAAAGACAGACGAGGAAGCTCGTGAGTTATTGACTCTTTTCGGTATGCCGTTTAAGAAATAATAGGAGGAATAAAAATGGCTAAAGCATCAATGAAGATTAAGCAGCAGCGTCCTCAGAAATTCTCTACAAGAGAGTATACACGTTGCAAGCTTTGTGGACGTCCACATTCAGTTTTAAGAAAGTACGGAATCTGCAGAATCTGCTTCCGTGAGTTAGCATATAAGGGACAGATACCAGGCGTTAAGAAGTCAAGCTGGTAGAATTTATAAGGAGGAAAAATAATTATGTCAATGAGCGATCCAATTGCAGATATGCTTACAAGAATTCGTAATGCAAATACTGCAAAACATGATACAGTTGAAGTACCTGCATCAAAGATGAAGATGGCAATTGCTGATATCCTTCTTAAAGAGGGTTATGTTAAGGCTGTTGACGTTATCGAGGATGGTAACTTCAAGACTATAAAGATAACACTTAAGTATGGTGCAGATAAGAATGAGAAGATTCTTACAGGCCTCAAAAGAATTTCTAAGCCGGGACTTCGTGTTTACGCATCTAAGGATGACCTTCCTAGAGTTCTTGGTGGACTTGGTACTGCAATCATCTCTACGAACAAGGGTGTATTAACAGATAAGGAAGCTAGAAAAGAGAATGTCGGTGGAGAGGTTCTCGCATTTATTTGGTAATTTTGATTTTTAGAAGATATATAGGAGGAAAGGCGAAATGTCACGTATCGGAAGAATGCCTATCGCTATACCGGCAGGTGTTACTGTTGAGATAGCAGAAAATAACAAGGTGACTGTAAAGGGACCTAAGGGAACACTTGAGAGAGTTCTCCCGGCTGAGATGGAAATCACTCAGGAAGGTGCCGAAGTAATAGTTAAGAGACCAAATGACTTGAAGAAGATGAAGTCACTTCACGGTCTTACAAGAACGCTTATTAACAACATGGTAATCGGTGTTACTCAGGGATACTCTAAGGTTCTTGAGGTTAATGGTGTTGGTTATAGAGCATCAAAGTCAGGTAATAAGTTAACACTCGCTCTTGGTTATTCACATCCTGTTGAGATGGTAGATCCTGATGGAGTTACCACTACAATTGATGGAAACAAGATTACAGTTAGTGGTATAGATAAAGAAAAAGTTGGCCAATATGCAGCCGAAATCAGAGAGAAGAGATCACCTGAACCATATAAGGGCAAGGGTATCAAGTACGATGATGAGGTTATCAGACGTAAAGTTGGTAAGACTGGTAAGAAATAATTAAGGGAGTGAATAAGATGATTAATAAGGAATCAAGAAGTGCTATTCGTACTAAAAAACATTTAAGGATTCGTAACCGTTTTAGTGGCACAGCAGCTAGACCACGTTTAGCTGTATTTAGAAGTAATAATCATATGTACGCTCAGATTATTGATGATACAGTTGGTAATACTTTAGTGTCGGCTTCAACATTACAGAAGGATGTTAAGGATCAGTTAGAGAAGACTAATGATGTTGCAGCAGCAGCTTACTTAGGACAGGTTATTGCTAAGAAGGCTCTTGAAGCAGGAATCACAACAGTTGTCTTTGACAGAGGCGGTTTTATATATCAGGGTAAGATTAAGGCTTTAGCAGATGCAGCAAGAGAAGCCGGTCTTGAATTCTAATAAGGAGGAATACGACACATGAAGCGTGAAATCATTGATCCAAGTAAGTTGGAATTAGAAGAGAATGTAGTTGCAATCAAGCGTGTAACTAAGGTTGTAAAGGGTGGTCGTAACTTCAGATTTGCTGCACTCGTAGTTGTTGGAGACAAGAATGGTCATGTAGGTGCTGGTCTTGGAAAGGCAACTGAAATCCCTGAGGCAATCCGTAAGGGAAAAGAGGATGCAATCAAGAAGTTGATTAAGGTTAATATAAATGAGAACGGAAGTATCCCTTATGATTGGACAGGTGAGTTCGGAAGTGCCAAGGTGCTGATTAAGTCTTCACCTGAAGGTACCGGAATTATCGCCGGTGGTCCGGCTCGTAAGGTACTTGAGCTTGCAGGTTACAAGAATATCCGTACAAAGTCCTTAGGTTCAAATAATAAGCAGAACGTTGTACTTGCTACAATTGAGGGCCTTTCAAAGATAAAGTCACCTGAAGAGGTAGCTAGACTCCGTGGTAAGTCTTTAGACGAGATTCTTAACTAAGGAGGTAAAGTAAAATGGCAGATAAGTTAAAGGTTACATTAGTTAAGTCACCTATCGGTGCTATTCCAAAGCATAGAGCAACAGTTAAGGCACTTGGTCTCAACAAGCTTCACAAGACAGTTGAGCTTCCAAACAATGCCGCAACTAAGGGAATGGTAGATCAGGTTCGTCACTTAGTAAAAGTTGAAGAAGCTTAATAAATTTGAATTTTAAGGAGGTAAAGTCATGGATTTATCAAGTTTAAAGCCAGCTGAGGGCTCTACACATAGTGATAACTTCAGAAGAGGCCGTGGACATGGTTCAGGAAATGGCAAGACCGCAGGTAAGGGACACAAGGGTCAGAAGGCTCGTTCAGGTGCTCCAAGACCTGGTTTTGAGGGTGGTCAGATGCCACTTTATAGAAGAATCCCTAAGAGAGGATTCCAGTGCAGAAATCACAAGGACATAGTAGCAATAAATGTTTCAGTTCTTGACAGATTTGATGATGGTTCAGAGGTAACTGTAGCAACTCTTATTGAGGCAGGTATCGTTAAGAACCCAAGAGATGGTGTTAAGATTTTAGGAAATGGAGAGTTAACGAAGAAGCTTACTGTTAAGGTTAATGCATGCAGTAAGTCAGCTGCTGAGAAGATTGAGGCTCTTGGTGGAAAAGTCGAGGTGATGTAAGCATGTTTAAAACCTTAGGTAATGCTTTTAAGGTAAAGGAGATTCGTAATGGATTATTATTTACCTTCTTTATCCTTATAGTTATTAGATTCGGCTCTCAGATTCCTGTACCGGGTCTTGATACAGTGGCTGTTAAGGAGTATCTGGAGTCAGCATTAGGCGATGCAAACAGCTTTATCAGTTCATTTACAGGTGGCTCTTTTACGCAGATGTCTATATTTGCATTAAATGTTACACCATACATTACTTCATCTATTATCATTCAGCTCCTCACAATTGCAATTCCTGCATTGGAAGAGCTGCAGAGAGATGGAGATGATGGACGTAAGAAGTTGACTGCAATTACAAGATATGTAACAATTCTTCTTGCTGTTATAGAGAGTTTAGGTTTGGCTATTGGATTTGATCGTTCCAACTACCTGACTATAGACGGTGTGCTTGGATATTTGGTTATAATAATAACTCTTACAACCGGTAGTACATTTGTAATGTGGTTAGGTGAAAAGGTTACTGAATATGGTGTTGGTAATGGTATTTCCGTAATACTTCTTATCAACATTGTATCAAGAATGCCCGGTGATTTCGCTGACCTTTATGAAATGTTCATGAAGGGTGGAGATATAGTAAAACAGATAATCGCCGGTGCAATCATTGTGGCTGTAGTATTGGTAACAATCGTTCTTGTTGTCCTCCTTCAGGATGGCGTGAGAAAGATTCCTGTTCAATACGCACAGAAGGTTCAGGGAAGACGTATGGTAGGCGGACATGCTACTCATATTCCGCTTAAGGTTAATACTTCGGGAGTTATCCCTGTCATCTTTGCTTCATCATTGTTATCTGTGCCAACAGTTGTAATTAATCTGTTTAACTTAAAGGTATCAGGTGTTTGGGCAAAGATATTTACAGGTATGAATTCAAATTATTGGTTTAATAAATCATATCCATGGGCTAATATTGGACTGGTAATATATATTTTACTGGTTGTATTCTTTGCTTATTTCTATACATCAGTTACCTTCAATCCAATGGAGGTTGCAAACAACATGAAGAAGAGTGGTGGATTTATACCGGGTATCAGACCCGGAAAGCCAACACAGGATTACCTTAATAAGATTCTTAACTATATCGTATTTATCGGTGCAGTCGGACTTATTATTGTAGCAATTATTCCAATATTCTTTAATGGAGTATTTGGTGCAAATGTATCCTTTGGAGGTACATCACTTATCATCATCGTTGGTGTTATTATTGACACAATCAAGCAGATTGAGTCTAAGATGATTGTTAGAAACTATTCTGGTTTCTTGAATGACTAATATAGGAATTAAGAGGAGTGTATCCTTGATGGGTACATTCCTATTCCTGGTTATAGGGGTAGATGATATTAATACCGACTATAACCATGTTTTGAAAACTATAAAAATGTTAAGGAGGATGTAATAATGAAGATAATTATGTTAGGGGCACCTGGTGCCGGTAAGGGAACACAGGCAAAGATGCTTGCTGCAAAATACGGAATTCCACATATCTCAACAGGTGATATATTTAGAGCAAACATTAAGGAAGGTACAGAGCTTGGTAAGAAAGCTAAGGAGTACATGGATAAGGGTCTTCTTGTACCGGATGAGCTTGTTGTAGACCTGATTATGGACAGATTTAAGGCAGACGATTGCAAGGACGGATATATTCTTGATGGATTCCCAAGAACCATTCCACAGGCAGAAGCTCTTGACAAAGCACTTTCAGCAATCGGCGAGAGTGTAGATTATGCTATCAATGTTGAGGTTCCTGATGAGAATATTGTCAACAGAATGTCAGGAAGAAGAGCTTGTGTAGGTTGTGGTGCAACCTATCATATCGTATTTAATCCAACTAAGGTTGAGGGCAAGTGTGACACCTGTGGAGCGAATCTTATTTTAAGAGATGATGACAAGCCTGAAACTGTATTGAACAGACTCAATGTATATCATGAGCAGACACAGCCACTTATCGATTACTACACTAAGAAGGGTGTAATTGCTGAGGTTGACGGTACTGTTGATATGCAGGATGTATTTAAGGCAATTGTTGCAATCTTAGGAGAGTAATAATGGCAATTATATTGAAATCTCAGAGAGAAATAGAGCTTATGCGTGAGGCGGGAAGAATCCTTGCAACAACCCATGAGCAAATACGAAGGATTATAAAACCGGGGATTTCTACTTATGAGATTGATAAATTAGGCGAAGAGGTTATAAAAAGCTTCGGCTGTATACCATCCTTCAAGGGCTATAACGGATATCCTGCTTCCATATGTGTTTCTGTGAATGATGAGGTTGTACATGGTATACCATCAAAGTCCAGAATACTTCAGGAGGGCGATATCGTAAGCCTTGATGCGGGCGTAATATATGAGGGATATCATTCTGATTCTGCCAGAACCTATGGTGTTGGAAAAATCAGCGAGGAAGCGGAGAACCTGATTCAGGTCACAAAGGAAAGCTTCTTCGAAGCCTTAAAGGTCTGTAGGGCAGGTAATCATGTCAATGATATATCAAGAGCAGTATATGACTACATTACTGCAAGAGGTTATTCTGCAGTAAGAGATTTGGTTGGACATGGGGTGGGTGCTAATTTACATGAGGCACCTGAGATTCCAAATTTTACCAGAGTGATGAAAGGACCGAAGCTAAAACCGGGTATGACCATTGCAATAGAGCCGATGATTAATGTCGGCGGATATGAGGTAGCATGGTTGGATGATGATTGGACAGTGGTAACTGTGGACGGAAGCCTGTCTGCACATTATGAGAACACAGTTCTTATTACAGAGGGGGAGCCGGAGATACTGTCGAGAGCAGATGGAATAGAATTATGATTTATCGCAAGCTTTAGCTTGCGTCAAAGATAATTTTTGAAGTAGGAGGATTATATATGCCAAAGGCAGATGAAATTGAAATGGAAGGCGTAGTACTGGAAAAGCTTCCAAATGCAATGTTTCAGGTTGAATTAGAGAATGGACTTCAGGTTCTTGCTCACATAAGTGGTAAGCTTAGAATGAATTATATAAAGATTCTTCCGGGAGATAAGGTTACAGTTGTATTGTCACCTTATGACCTTACAAAGGGAAGAATTACTTGGAGAGCAAAATAATTTAAATTTTGCTTGCATAATATTCGTACTAATGGTAGAATATCAATTTGTAGCGGACTTTTTTGAAAGGAGTGCATTTTAATGAAGGTTAGAGCATCAGTAAAACCAATTTGCGATAAGTGCAAAGTCATTAAAAGAAAAGGCAGTATTCGTATAATCTGCGAAAATCCAAAGCACAAACAGCGTCAGGGTTAATTTATCATATTATAATATGATAGGTCGCCGGAAAACATTAGGTTATCCGGTCTGACAGGACAGTTAGAACAAGGTATCTAGGATGATAGCCCATCTATAACTATGCCTTGTATTTGTGCGTGTGTATAAGTTCCTATTACACATTCTAACTTAAAGCGGCTGTAGCATTTAGTGCTATATAAGATTGCACGATGGGTGTAATCGAAATTATTGTAGGTGCATTCATACGTCAGGTATGCATTTCACCTTCTATATTAATTATAGAAGATACCACGCGGATGAAGAGCAGAAAAATCAGTTGTAGTATTTTTACGGAGGTATATTAGAATGGCTCGTATTTCAGGTGTTGATTTACCAAGAGAGAAGCGCATCGAGATAGGTCTTACTTATATTTATGGTATAGGTAGAACTTCAGCAGCAAGAATTCTTAAAGCAGCAAATGTTGATCCTGATACAAGAGTTCGTGATCTTACTGATGATGAGGTTAAGAGACTTAGTGAGATTATCAACGAGACTCAGGTTGTAGAGGGTGATTTACGTAGAGAGATAGCTCTTAACATTAAGCGTTTACAGGAAATCGGATGTTATCGCGGTATCCGTCACAGAAAGGGATTACCTGTTCGTGGACAGAAGACTAAGACAAACGCAAGAACTCGTAAGGGTCCTAAGAAGACAGTTGCAAACAAGAAGAAGTAATCATAGAATAACCAGGGAGGTTTAGGTTAATGGCTAAGAAAGTTACTACCACTACTAAAAAAGTGGCTAAGAAGCGTGTCAGAAAGAACGTTGAACGTGGACAGGCTCATATTCAGTCATCTTTTAACAATACAATTGTTACATTAACAGATGCCGAGGGTAATGCATTATCTTGGGCAAGTGCAGGTGGATTAGGCTTTAGAGGATCTAGAAAGTCTACACCTTATGCTGCACAGATGGCAGCAGAGACTGCAGCAAAGGCAGCAATTCCATACGGATTAAAGACAATCGATGTTATGGTTAAGGGACCAGGTTCAGGAAGAGAGGCAGCAATTCGTGCACTTTCAGCTTGCGGTCTTGAAGTTGTTAGTATTAAGGATGTTACTCCAGTTCCACATAATGGATGTCGTCCACCAAAGAGAAGAAGAGTTTAATTAGGAGGTACAGGTTAATGGCAGTAGATAGAACCCCAATTCTTAAGAGATGCAGATCTTTGGGTATGGAGCCAATGTATCTCGGTGTTAATAAGAGTTCAAAGAGAAAGTTAACAAGAGCAAACAGAAAAGTAAGTGAGTATGGTTTACAGCTTCGTGAGAAGCAGAAGGCAAAGTTTATCTATGGTATGCTTGAGAAGCCTTTCCGTAACTTATATGATAAGGCTGAGAGAATGCCCGGTCTTACAGGTCCAAACCTTATGGTTTTACTTGAGACAAGACTTGACAATGTTGTATTCCGTATGGGATTTGCCAGAACAAGACGTGAGGCAAGACAGATTGTTGATCACAAGCATGTATTAGTAAATGGTAAGTGTATCAATATTCCTTCATACAGAGTTTCTGTTGGTGATAAGATTGAGATTAGAGAGAAGAGCAAGTCTCTTCAGAGATATAAGGATATAGTTGAGGCAAATGCAGGACATACAACTCCAGCTTGGATTGAGGCAGATTTAGAGACATTAAGCGGAACAGTAGTTGAGAAGCCACTTAGAGAGCAGATTGACGTACCTGTAAACGAAACACTTATCGTCGAGTTATATTCTAAATAAGTAGCTTAGTGAACCGGTAATCCAAAAGGAGGGTTAGTAGTGTTTGAATTTGAAAAACCAAAAATAGAGATCGCAGAGATTTCAGAGGACAATAAGTATGGTAAATTTGTTGTAGAACCTTTGGAGAGAGGCTACGGCACAACTCTTGGTAATTCACTTAGAAGAATTATGTTATCTTCATTACCAGGTACTGCTGTTAGTATGATTAAGATCAAAGGTGTACTTCACGAGTTCAGTTCAATTCCCGGAGTAAAGGAAGATGTTACTGAGATAGTGATGAACATAAAGAACTTGAAAATCAAGAATAATGGTTCTTCAAATGAAGTTAAGCAGGCTTATATCGAGGCTTCAGGTGACTGCGTGGTTACGGCAGCTGATATTCAGTTAGACGGAGATTTAGAGATTCTTAACAAGGATCTTGTAATCGCTAACTTAAGCGGTTCAGATGCTAAGCTTGAGATGGAGCTTACCATCACAAATGGCAGAGGCTATGTTGGAGCTGACAAGAATAAGGATTTAGATTCATCAATTGATGCTATAGCAGTTGATTCAATCTACACTCCTGTAGAGAGAGTAAATCTCACAGTACAGAACACACGTGTTGGACAGATTACAGACTATGATAAGCTTACACTTGATGTATTTACAAATGGTACTTTAGCACCGGATGAGGCAGTAAGCCTTGCAGCTAAGGTATTGAGTGAGCATCTGAATCTCTTTATCGATTTATCAGAGAATGCAAAGACTGTAGATGTTATGGTTGAGAAGACTGATGATGAGAAGGAAAAGGTGCTTGAGATGAATATTGATGAGCTTGAGCTTTCAGTTCGTTCATACAATTGTCTCAAGAGAGCAGGAATAAATACTGTTGAAGAATTAACGAACAAGACTTCTGAGGACATGATGAAGGTACGTAACCTTGGTCGTAAGTCACTTGAGGAAGTATTAGCAAAATTAAAAGAATTAGGCTTATCGTTGAGATCAGGGGATGAGTAAATATCCCCTTCTTATGACAAGTACCACTCAAGCTGAATAATAGTAAGCACAGTGAAGACCCGTAAAGGGTAAGGAGGAATATTTAAAATGGCAATGTATAGAAAGCTTGGAAAGAAATCAGATGCCAGAAAGGCATTACTTCGTAATCAGGTAACTCAGTTACTTTATCACGGAAAGATTGAGACTACTGAGGCAAGAGCTAAGGAAGTTAGAAAGATTGCTGAGCATCTTATCACTTTAGCAGTTAAGGAAAAGGACAACTTCGATGAGGTTACTGTAACAGCTAAGGTTGCTAAGAAGGACAAGGATGGCAAGAGAATCAAAGAGGTTGTAGACGGTAAGAAGGTTACTCAGTATGATGAGGTTCAGAAGACCGTTAAGAAGGATCAGCCTTCAAGACTTCATGCAAGAAGACAGATGCTTGCAGTTTTATATCCTGTAGTTGAGGTTCCAACTGAGGCAGCAGGTAAGAAGGCAGGTACTAAGAAGGTTGACTTAACTGCAAAGTTATTTGACGAGTACGCTACTAAGTATGCTACACGTAAGGGTGGTTATACTAGAATCGTTAAGATTGGTGAGCGTCGTGGTGACGGAGCAATGAAGGTTATCCTTGAGCTTGTATAATTACAAAATATAAGATTTTATCAGAGCGGACAGCTAAGCTGTTCGCTCTGTTTTCATTTCTGTATGGTAAAATAGGGGCAAATATTGTATAATAAAAACCTATATATGCTAAGTTAGGAAGATGAATGATGTTAGGAAACGCCAGAGGAAAATATTTAAGAGACTATGTAAGCGAATATGTTGTGTTTGACTTGGAAACAACAGGCGTAAGCGCAAGCCATGATGCAATAATAGAAATATCAGCTATAAAGGTTATAGCCGGGAAGATTGTTGATACCTTCTCAAGTCTGGTTAATCCTGAAAGACCCATTTCTCCTGCTGCATCAGCCATAAACCATATAACTGATGATATGGTTGTAAATGAGCCCACTATAGAGGAGATTTTGCCTTTATTTATAGAATTTATAGAGGATTATATATTGGTAGGACACAATATACACAGCTTTGATATGAAATTCATCTGGCGGGATACGGAGCGTATTTATGAGGGACAAACAATAACCAATGATTATTTGGATACCCTGCCCTATTCAAGAAAGAAGCTTCCAAGATTGGCACATCACAGGCTGGTGGACTTGGCAGAGCATTATGGATTAGAGATTGGTGGAGCACATAGGGCATTGTTTGACTGCGAAATGAACCAGAAGTGCTTTGAATTTATGGCTAAGGAAAATCCGGAGGAGCTTCCGCCGGAGCTGGACAGCAATGGAAATATAAAGCTCTGTCCGAGATGTAAAAGTAAATTGGTTAAAAGAAACGGAATGTATGGAATGTTTTATGGCTGCACCGGATTTCCGGCATGCAGATATACGGAAAATATTAAAGTCTGATTCAAATATGAAACCGGTATAAAAAGCAGGAATATTAGATTAGAATATACAGCCGAAATAAACAGAAAATAAAATATGAATTCAGAGGAAAACATGATCAAAATAAGAAATTTAGAATTTGAATATTTTGATAGAGATGATGATGGTAATCTCACGGATATGATAAATGCAATCCGTGGGATTAATTTTGATGCCGATAAGGGAGAGTTTATAGCAATTGCAGGAAAAAATGGCTCCGGCAAGAGTACATTTGCGAGGATATTAAACAGACTGCTGGTGCCGATTGACGGCACAATAACAATAGATGGATTAGATGCCCGTGATCCGGACAACGAGATGGAGATAAGAAAAAGAGTAGGAATGGTTTTTCAGGACCCGGATGACCAGCTGGTGGGAAGCATTGTAGCCGAGGATGTAGCCTTTGGAGCTGAAAATATAGGCTGTATGCAGGAGGAGCTGTGGAGTGCTGTATTGGATGCCATAAATAAGGCATGGGGCTTCGATACCTTGTCCGATGAAGCGGAGAAAACCGCCGCGAGAAGAATCAATGAGCTGTCAGGAGGAGAAAAACAAAAATGTGCCATAGCAGGTGTATTGGCTATGGGAACAGGCTGTGTTGTGCTGGATGAAGCAACCAGTATGCTGGATTCAAAATCCAGATGGGAGCTTTTGACCACATTGAGAAGATTATGCGATGAACAGGGCCTTACGGTTATTTTGATAACTCATATAATGGAGGAGCTTCTTCTGGCAGATACGATTTACATTATGTATAATGGAAAGATAGTGAGGAAGGGAAGACGTGAGGCCATATTTGCCAATGGAGCAGAGCTTTCGGAATGGGGGCTTGAGCTGCCGGAGTTAGTAAGGCTCAGAAACCGTCTCCTTGATTTTGGCATTATCAATGACCAGTATCTATATAATTTTGAACAATTGACGGATAGGATAAAGAAGGAGCATCCAAAAGCATTTTTGAGAGATATTCAAATGCCAAGGATAGACAGTAAACATAAGAAGCTTGATGTGGTAAATGCAATATTGGTGGATGGGGTTAGCTGCTCCTATGGAGATAAGTTGATTTTAAGGGATGTAAGCCTTGAGATTGCCAAGGGCGAGTATGTTGCAATAATGGGACAGACCGGCTCAGGCAAATCCACCCTGCTGCAGACGATTACAGGATTGCTTAAATGTAAGGAAGGAAGCGTATATATCGACGGGCTGGACGTGAATGACAGAGCCACGGACCTAAGAAAGCTTAGGTGCAAGATAGGATATGTATTTCAATATGCCCATCAACAGCTCTTTGCCAAAAATGTGTATGAGGATGTGGTGTTTGGACCAAGAAATGTAGGAATCAGTGAAATTGAGGCAGAGAAGAGGGCGTACGAGTCAATATCCTTGGTGGGCTTGAGCGAGGATGTATATGATATGCCTATCAATAAGCTGTCAGGCGGGCAAAAAAAACGTGTCGCCCTTGCAGGAGTGCTGGCTATGCAACCGGAATATTTGATATTGGATGAGCCACTTGCAGGGCTTGACCCTGCAGGAAAAGAAGAGATGCTACAGATAATAGATAAGCTACACAAGGAGGCAGGAATAACCATAATTATGGTAAGTCATGATGCGGAGGCAGTGGCTCGGTATGCGGATAGGGTTATTGTTATGGATAAAGGGCAGGTAGCTTATTGCGGAGACCCTGCTGAAGTCTTCTATGAAATGAGCTTAAAGGATGAGGATATAAATGGAATTCCCTGTGCGATGCGACTTCTGGTAGAGCTTAGACGACAGGGATTGCCTGTGAAGTGTCACACTGTAGACAGTGAGCAGGCGGTGAAAAATATTTTAGAGGTATTATAGATGCTTAAGGATGTGACACTGGGGCGGTATTATAGCCGGGAATCCCTGATTCATAGTCTTGACCCAAGGGTGAAGATAAGATTTATAATAATATATATTTTGCTGCTGGTTTTGGATAGAAATCTGCCCTTGTTCGCACTGCTCACAGTAATATTTATCTTTACCGTAATAGCAAGCAGGGTTCCTCTAAAGTATATTTTGCAGGGTAGCAAATCCATTATAGTGGTGATAATAATCTGCTCAGGAATCAATATACTTACCACGCCGGGCACAGCGCTGATAGATATAGGGTTCATAAGAATTACTGCCGAGGGCTGTGAAAAATTCGGATTTATACTGTGGCGTATGTTATTGCTTGTCTTTATGTCATCCATGCTTATGTACACCACAACCCCTACCAGACTTACAGACGGCTTGGAGAAATGCTTTCATCTGAGCGGAAATGTAGCCATGGGCATTACAATTGCCCTGAGATTTGTGTCGGTTATATTTGAGGAATTGGACAGAATCATAAAGGCACAGGAGGCAAGGGGCGCAGATTTTCACAGTGGCGGAATATCAAAACGAATTCATAATATGAAAAATGTAATCGTGCCATTGTTCCAGAATTCCATAAACCGAGCCTCCAATCTGGGAGAGGCTATGGATGCCAGATGCTACATCGGCGGAAAGGGAAGGACTAAGCTCAAGCCCTTGCATTATGGTGTGGAGGATTACATTTGCTATGGCGTTATGCTTGCAGTTACGGCTGTAGGAGTTTGGATGATTGTAAGATTTTGATGCTTCGGCCTTATGATCGCATAAATGAAATAAAAGTAAAAGTTCAGGGCTTATATTATAGTAAATCTAGGCTTTAAATGAAAAAAGCAGGCTTGGATAATGGAATTAACATAGATAGGAGAAATGATGATAAGAGTTAAGCTTATTGTGGCATATGATGGCACAAATTATTGTGGCTGGCAGATACAGGACAATGGAATAACCATTGAGGAGATACTCAACAGGGAGCTTTCGGGCTTGCTTAAGGAGGACATCAGGGTTATAGGCGCGAGCAGAACGGATTCCGGAGTACATGCACTTGGAAATGTGGCGGTGTTTGACACAGAGACGAGAATACCGGCAGAGAAGATATCATTTGCACTTAATCAGAGATTGCCGGATGACATAAGAATTGTGGGCTCCTGTCAGGTTGCAGATGATTTTCATCCGAGATTCTGCGACACAATAAAAACCTATGAATACAGGATATGGAATGACCGTTTTCCGAACCCTTTAGTCAGGCTATATTCCAAATTTGTATATTACAAAATTGACGTTGATAAGATGCAGCAGGCGGCTAATTATCTGATTGGTGAGCATGATTTCAAATCCTTTTGCTCCACCAGGACCCAGGTGGAGAATACTGTGAGAAAGGTCACTGATATTTCCTTCAGAAGAGAGGGAAAGATGATAATCATGAGTATTAAGGGCTATGGCTTCCTGTATAATATGGTAAGAATTATCATGGGTACCCTGTTGCGAGTCGGAACAGGTCTGTATGAGCCGGAGCATGTCAGGGAAATACTTGAGGCCTGCGACAGAGCCAAGGCGGGGCCAAAGGCTGAGGCCTGTGGTCTGACATTGGTGGGGATTGAGTATCTGTAAAATAATTTTAAAATTTACTAATAAATTTTATTTATAGTTATAGTTCAAAAAGTTATACAAAATATTCAAAAATTCATTGACATGACACAGGCTCTGTAATATAATGTTTAACTGTGACGATAGGTAAAGACTGCCCTGATGCCAAAAGCCCCGGTGTCAGACAGTTTGAAATACTGGATATTTCCGTAAATCGCTTTCACTTACGTGAAATATGCAGTGACCATAGATTAGCACTGATTGAGGATATAAGCCGTTTCGGACATTTCGGCAAATTGTATTGGACAAGAGTGCGCTAACAGAGTATTTGAAAATTTAAGGAGGAACACCACATGAAGAGCTTTATGGCAAGCCCATCAAACATCGAAAGAAAGTGGTATGTAGTTGATGCTACAGGACATACATTAGGTCGTTTATCATCAGAGATAGCAAGTATTTTAAGAGGAAAGAATAAGCCTACTTATACTCCTCATATTGATACAGGTGATTATGTAGTAGTTGTAAATGCAGATAAGATTAAGGTAACCGGTAAGAAGCTGGATCAGAAGGTTTACTACCATCACTCAGATTACGTTGGAGGAATGAAGGAGCAGACTCTCAGAGAGAAGCTTGCTAAGAAGCCGGAAGACGTTATCTACCTTGCAGTTAAGGGAATGCTTCCAAAGGGACCTCTTGGACGTCAGATGATTAAGAAGCTTCATGTTTACGCTGGTCCGGAGCATCAGCAGCAGGCACAGAAGCCGGAAGCATTAGAGATTAAGTATTAGTAAGGAGGAAACGTTCGTGGCTAAGAGTTCAAAGTTTTACGGAACAGGTAGAAGAAAGAGCAGTATCGCAAGAGTTTATCTTGTACCGGGTACTGGTAAGATAATTATAAATAAGAAGGATATGGATGATTACTTTGGTTATGATACACTTAAGGTAATCTGCCAGCAGCCATTCGCAGCTACCGGAACTACAGGAAAGTATGATGCACTTGTAAATGTTCATGGTGGTGGATATACAGGACAGGCCGGAGCTATAAGACATGGTATCTCAAGAGCTTTACTTCAGGCTGACGCTGATTTCAGACCGGCTTTAAAGAAGGCAGGCTACTTAACAAGAGATCCTCGTATGAAGGAAAGAAAGAAGTACGGTTTAAAGGCCGCACGTCGTGCACCACAGTTCTCAAAGAGATAATCTTTCGGAAACGAAGATATCAAGAAAAGCCCATTTTACAAGGGTTACAGAAGTTGTGGAA
>JBJENB010000127.1:0-1734 GCA_051879975.1 Wujia sp. | reverse complement strand
GAGGTCACACAGATGAACGATATCATTAAGAACATTGAGGCTGCGCAGATTAAGGAAGTAGCTGACTTTAATGTTGGTGATACTATCAAGGTATATGCTAAGATTAAAGAGGGTAACAGAGAGAGAATTCAGGCTTTCGAGGGTACTGTACTTAAGAGACAGGGTGGAAGCTGTAGAGAGACATTTACAGTTAGAAAGACTTCTAACGGAGTAGGTGTTGAGAAGACTTGGCCACTTCACAGCCCAACAATCGAGAAGATTGAGGTTATCAGAAGAGGTAAGGTTAGAAGAGCAAAGCTTAATTACTTACGTGATAGAGTTGGTAAGAAGGCTAAGGTTAAGGAGCTTGTTAAATAGAGTTTCGTTAAGTAGAATGACTGGAGCTAATAACTCCAGTCATTTTTAACTATGCAGAATTAAGGTGAATATATGGAGCATAGACATAGTAGAAGGAGACGATTAAGACGTCTCAGAAATAGTCATGAATTTTCTTTTCGAAGAACCAGGGCTTCTGTAGATGTAAGGAAGCTGGTAAAAAAAATATTTAATTGGTTTGTGCTTGTTCTTGCTGCGGCAATTTTGGGATATGCTTTTGTAACCTTTTGCTTTCAGACTGTAAATGTAACAGGACCTTCTATGGAAAATGTATTATCTGATGGACAGGTTGTAGTAGTCAATAAGCTGACCTATAAGTTTAACGATATAAAGCGTTTTGATATTGTAGCCTATTCTGATGTTAAAAAAAGTAATTATTATGACATTAAGAGAATAATTGGATTGCCTGGTGAGACTCTTCAAATTATTGATGGCGATATCTATATTGACGGAGAAAAGCTGGGTCAGGATGTAATTTCAGCCAATATATTGAATTCCGGTATAGCAGCTGGGGAGATAACTTTAGGTGAAGACGAATATTTTGTTTTGGGAGACAATGTAAATAATAGTGAAGATTCCAGATTTCTTAATGTAGGAAATATAAATAAAAAGGAAATACTTGGCAAGGTAATTTATATTACGAAGCCAAAGAGTGCAAGGGGTAAGATAGAATGACAAATATACAGTGGTATCCCGGTCATATGACCAAGGCAAGACGTATGATGATTGAGGATATCAAGCTCATTGACGTTGTAGTTGAATTATTGGATGCCAGAGCACCACTTAGCAGTAAAAATCCTGATATAGATGAGATTGCAGTAAATAAGCACAGAATTGCATTATTGAATAAAAGTGATTTGGCTGATCCGGTTGTAACTAAGGCATGGGAACAGTATTTTAAGGACAAGGGAATATTTGTTGCAGAACTGGATTCAAGAAAAAATACCGGAATGAAGGTTATCACTGATCTGATTCAGACTGCATGTAAGGAAAAGATAGAAAGAGACAGAAAAAGAGGGATTATAAACCGTCCCCTTCGGGCTATGGTAGTGGGAATACCTAATGTGGGGAAGTCAACCTTTATTAATTCTTATGCAAAAAAAGCCTGTACGAAGGTAGGAAATAAGCCGGGAGTTACAAAGGGAAAGCAATGGATAAGAATAAGCAAAAATGTGGAGCTGCTTGATACACCGGGTATTTTGTGGCCTAAATTTGAGAATCAGGAAACTGGCTTGAGACTCGCATTATTAGGATCAATAAATGACGAAAGCCTTACAAAGACTGAGATAGCTGGAAAATTAATTTAATTTTTAAAAAATAATTATTGTAATGCCCTATCTGACAGGTATAATATAGATA
>JBJENB010000126.1:0-6531 GCA_051879975.1 Wujia sp. | reverse complement strand
CGATCTAATCCTGATATGAGAGAATTTTATGAGGAATTGTCAGAGAACATCTACAGTAAGGTAAACTATAGCGTTTCAAAAGGATATAAAGATGGTGACAATTATAAGGTAGACGTAACTGTATACCCTATCAATTTAATCAGTCAGACCAAGGATGAGGTAATCTCTTACGTGGAAAGCTTTAATCAGCGTGTAGCCGCCGGAGATTTTAACGACTATACCATGGAGGAATACGAGGCTGTTTTCTCTACAGGAATGGTGGATATATTAAACGAGGGCTGTCTGAATATGACCTACGCAGATCCAGTTACCATCACGGTCACGATTATTGAAAATGGAAACACCTACTATATCAGCGATGAGGACTTCCTTGCAATCGATGCAGCTATGCTTGCCGTCTCAGCACCGATTGCAGACGAAGCTGCAACACAGGCTGATGCTGAATAAACACCGATAAAAAATGATAGCGGCTGACATAGAACAAACATAGATTATAAACGATACAGGCTGACGCAGAATAATACAACATAATACGGGAGGATGTACATTAATTCAGGTCTGCTTTCCAGACACATTTAATTTCTGAATTACTGCACATCCTCCCACTATTTTTATTCTACTGTAACAGATTTTGCCAGATTACGCGGCTTGTCAACATCCAAGCCCTTTGCCTCAGATGTATAGTATGCAATGAGCTGTAATATAACAGCTGTTGCAAAGGTCGTAAACTCCCTGTCAAGTTTTGGCAGGCTTATATGCTGGTCACAGATTGCAGGATCATTTACCTCATCATCCATGCTGACCAATACGACATAAGCACCTCTTGCTTTAACTTCTCTGATATTTGAAATCACCTTACTATAGACATCCTCCTGAGTAGCCAGAGCGATAACAGGCACGTTCTCTGAGATAAGTGCTATGGTTCCATGCTTTAACTCTCCGGCAGCATAGGCCTCGGCATGTACATAGGATATCTCCTTCAGCTTTAACGCCGCCTCAAGGCTCATGGTATAATCCAGACCTCTTCCAATATAAAATGCATCCGGCGAAAACTTAATATGATTTGCTATACGCTTAATATCATTTGCCCTCTCCAAGGTCTCTTCAATGATATTCGGCGCATTTATAAGCTTCTTCATAAAGTCCTTAGCTGACTTCTCGTCTATAATTCCCTTTACAAGTCCCATACGACAGGTTATGAGATACATGGCCGCCACCTGGACTGTATATGCCTTGGTACTGGCAACCGCAATTTCCGGACCCGCATGGGTATAGAGCACATAATCGCTCTCTCTTGCAATTGTTGAACCCTTAACATTTACTATAGAAAGCACCTTTGAGCCCTTCTTCTTCGCAAGCTTTAGAGCCTCAAGGGTATCTATTGTCTCTCCTGATTGGGATAGAACTATGGTAAGAGTATCCTTGTCAATGATAGGATTTTTATATCTAAATTCCGAAGCAATCTCTACCTGAACAGGTATCCGAAGCTTATCCTCAATGAGGTGCTTACCCACTATGCCGGCATGCATTGCTGTTCCACAGGCAACAACAGTAATACGCTTACAGGTCTCAAATATTTCGTCATCTATCCCATCGCTCACAAAGCTCGGAAGTCCGGCATCAACCCGAGGTGCAACCGTATTTCTTATGGCATCCGGCTGCTCATATATTTCCTTAAGCATAAAAAACGGATAACCGCCCTTTTGAGCACTTGTAATATCCCAATTTACGGAAAGAATCTCCGGTTTCGTCTCCTCACCCTTAAGATTTCTGACATCTATTCCATCCTTTGTCATAGTCAGAATATGATATTCCGGCACCACAAAATAATCCTTTGAGAAGGAAATAAGAGCTGTAAGGTCAGAGGCTATAACAGAGCCCTCTGCGCAGGAGGTTGCCACCATTGGACTGACATTTCTTATGGCATATATTGTGCCCGGAATATCCTGAAACATTATACACAATGCAAAGGCACCGGAAATAACCTTTACTGCTTTTCTAATAGCAGCAATAGGATCTCCGTCATAAAATGTATCCAAAAGTGCTGCAACTATCTCTGAATCTGTCTCTGATACTATCTTATCAGCCAATGCATATTCCACAATAAGCTGACGGTAATTCTCAATGATTCCGTTATGTATGAGCACTACCTTCCCACATCTGTGTGGATGAGCATTGATATCGGTTACTCCGCCGTGTGTAGCCCATCTTGTATGACCTATTCCACAGGTTGCCTGATTGTTATCATTTTCACAAAGAGCTCTTAACTCAGCTACCTTTCCCGTCCTTTTTCTTACGCTGATTTCACCCTCTGAGAGCAACGCAATACCTGCACTATCGTATCCTCGGTATTCAAGAGCCTCCAAACCATCAATTATGATATCTTTGGCTGCTCTGGTACCGGTAAAGCCAATAATTCCGCACATATTAGTTAATCTCCTTATTCTATTGTCTAATTTTTCTTATCAATTGTATCCTGTAAGGACTTTTATTATTTTACTGTTGTCCTTACTGCTGACTGCAAAAGCTTTGTCTATGAAATTTCTTTCATCCTTTTACTTCTGCATAACGTATACAGCTATACGGAAGAGCATCCGCCGAATTCTTCGATAACTCTTCTCCTCGTCAACCACAATCTATATCCCGACCAATCGTGGCTCTGGCGCTAGATTTTCTAAAACCTTTAAAACTCCACATCCTCCTTGTACACATGGATAGCTTATTTTAACATACTATTCTTTTTATGGCAAATTTATTCATGAGGGACTTGTTCACTTTGGCGCGAAACGCATGTCACGAAGTGACATTTTCCATATGCGTTTCTGCGCATATTTGACACGTAGTGTCTTTTTTAATGCATATGGAAGTTCGGAGAACTTTCCTATGCATTAAAAAAAGTCACTTTTGACACATAGTATCAAAAGTGACTTTACTTAATATTCACTGCCGTATGGAATAAATTATATTAGCTTATCATGGCTCCTGCCGGCATATCCTTCTCAGCTGTAAGAAGTGCAAGATTACCATCAAAATCCTCTGCACATAAAAGCATTCCCTCTGATAATACGCCTGCAAGCTTTGTCGGCTTAAGGTTGGTAATAACTACAACCTTCTTGCCTACCATTTCTTCAGGAGAATAGTAATTCTTAATTCCTGACACAATCTGAAGCGTTTTTCCCTGAATCTTTACCTGCGAGCAAAGAAGCTTCTTTGACTTCTCTACTGCTTCACATGCGATTATCTCGCCCATCTGAAGCTGCATTTTATCAAATTCCTCAATGGAAATCTCTTCCTTTACCTTTGCTTCTATAGTTGGTATCTCAACTGTCTTTGCTTCTTTCTTAGGCTTCTTAACCTCTTCTTCCGGTTCTTCAACCTTAGAAGGGAATCTTCTCTCTATCTCCTCAAGCATCTTCTCTGCATCAATTCTGGCAAATAGAATCTCCGGCTCATCTGTTACCTTGTTGCCTGATGGATATAATCCAAACGTAGAAAGCTCTGTTACCTTTCTCTTCTCTGCACTCAGCTGTTTAAGAATCTTCTCTGAAGTCTCCGGCATGAATGGCTCCAACAACGTTGCACCGATGGTAATGCTCTCAACAAGATTATATAAAACTGTGAGAAGTCGCTCTGATTTATCAGGGTCCTTCGCAAGAACCCATGGCAAAGTCTCATCAATGTACTTGTTACATCTCTTGAACAAAGCAAACACCTCAGTCATAGCATCGGCTACACGAAGCTTGTCCATACATTTATTTACTCTGATTCTGGTATCTACCACAAACTTCTTAAATTCCTCATCAATCGGCTCATTTACATTTTCATTGATAATTACACCGTCAAAATACTTGTTGGCCATAGATATTGTTCTATTGACAAGATTGCCAAGAGTATTGGCAAGCTCCGAGTTTATTCTCTCAATTACGAGCTCCCAAGATATAACACCATCATTTTCAAACGGCATCTCATGAAGCAGGAAGTATCTGACTGCATCCACGCCAAATAAATCTACCATGTCATCTGCATAGATAACATTTCCACGGGACTTACTCATCTTTCCGTCACTCTGAATCAGCCAAGGATGTCCAAATACCTGCTTCGGCAATGGCTCCCCCAATGCCATGAGCATTATAGGCCAATATATTGTGTGGAATCTTAATATATCCTTACCTATAAGATGTAAATCTGCCGGCCAATACTGGCTGTAGAGCTTATCTGAATTTCCATCAACATCATACCCAAGTCCTGTAATATAATTAGAAAGTGCGTCAACCCACACATATACTACATGCTTCGGATCAAATTCAACCGGAATGCCCCACTTAAAGGATGTTCTCGATACACAGAGATCCTGTAGCCCCGGAAGAAGGAAATTATTCATCATCTCATTTTTTCTTGACTCCGGCTGTATAAAATCCGGATGTGTATTGATATGATCAATGAGCCTGTCAGCATATTTGCTAAGCTTGAAGAAATATGCCTCCTCCTTTGCAGGCTGTACCTCACGTCCACAATCAGGACATTTACCGTCAACTAACTGTGATTGTGTGAAGAATGACTCACAAGGAGTACAGTACATACCCTCATATTCACCCTTGTAGATATCTCCCTGGTCGTACAGCTTCTTAAATATCTTCTGTACCTGTCTCTCATGATCTGCATCAGTTGTTCTGATAAACTTGTCATAAGAGGTATTCATTAAATCCCAGATACGCTTAATCTCTGATGATACCTCATCTACATACTCCTTTGGAGTTGAGAGATTCTCAAAAGCCTTTATCTCTATCTTTTGTCCATGCTCATCCGTTCCTGTCTGAAATCTGACATCATATCCTGTAAATCTTTTGTACCTTGCAATACTATCTGCCAATACAATCTCGTATGTGTTGCCTATATGAGGCTTTCCAGATGTATATGCTATAGCTGTAGTAATATAGTATGGTTTCTTTGCCACTACCCTGTACCTCCTAATTCCTCCGATATATGATCGGAAAATATATTTGCGTTATCCTACTCTGAGCTTAAATTTCTGTAAATCCTTATCAGAATCTACTATCTCGATTTGTCCGCCAAGCGCTCTTATCTTGCCGTCAAAATCCTCATAGCCTCTAAGTATGTATTTGATATCCTCGATTGTACTAAAGCCTTCTGCCGCCAAAGCTGCAATGACAAGTGCCGCTCCCGCTCTCAAGTCCGGTGCAATGAGATTTGCCCCTGTATATTTTTCTATACCATTTATCACTGCCGAGTTACCCTCTACCTTAATTCTGGCACCCATTCGCGATAATTCATTCACATATTTAAAACGATTCTCAAAAATGCTCTCTGTAATAATACTTGTTCCCTGTGATAACGCTAGGGTAACAGCCATCTGTGGTTGCATATCCGTTGGAAAACCCGGATATGGAAGCGTTTTTATCTGTGTGGACTTAAGTCTTCCGTCCGCCATTACTCTGACGGAATCGTCATATTCAATTACATGTGCACCGATCTCATTCAGCTTAGATGTAATAGCCTCCAAATGCTTTGGAATAACATTTTTTATTAGTACATTTCCGCCTGTAGCTGCCGCCATAGTCATAAATGTTCCTGCCTCTATCTGGTCAGGTATAATCGAATAGGTTGTTCCTTTAAGCTTCTGTACTCCTCTGATACGGATTACATCTGTACCGGCACCTTTAATATTGGCACCCATGCTGTTAAGGAAGTTAGCTACATCGACTATATGCGGTTCCTTTGCGGCATTCTCAATGGTAGTCTTACCCTCAGCAAGAGACGCTGCCATCATGATATTGATGGTTGCTCCCACCGTCACCACATCCAAATAAATATGATTTCCGATGAGCTGATTAGCCTTTGCAACTACCTTACCACCACTTACGATATCAACCTTTGCACCTAAGGCTTCAAAGCCCTTGATGTGCTGATCTATCGGTCTGAGTCCTATATCACAGCCTCCCGGAAGTGCCACCTGTGCATGGTTAAACTTGCCAAGCAATGCTCCCAGCAAATAATAAGATGCCCTGATCTTTCTTATATATTCGTCATCAACGCATAAATCCTCGTCATCAGGAATACTTCCTCCACAAATGGAAACTGTGTGATTATCTATATATTTAACCTTGGCGCCCACATTTTCAATTGCTCTGAGCAATACCTTGGTGTCCTCTACATATGGAACATTCTCAATGATACATTCTTCATCTGTAAGAACGGCTGCGGCCAATATACCAAGTGCCGCATTCTTAGCACCGGCAATAGTTACCTCGCCCTCAAGTACGGAGCCACCTTTTATAACATACTTCTCCATTACACACCTCTGGATATTCTACATAGTCTTATAAATTATATCACATTCGTTAGAAAAGTAAACTTTAAAAGTATTTTTTTTACTTATCTGCCTCACAGTAGATACATCTATATACTCTGTTCTCTTCATCGGTGAGCTTAAAAATATGTGGAATCCCCTGCTCTGTAGTGGTGATGCATCGAGGATTTTTACATTTTTTTACGTTAATCAGCTTCTGCGGA
>JBJENB010000125.1:0-6593 GCA_051879975.1 Wujia sp. | reverse complement strand
CCTTACAGGTTTTAGATTACGCTGTACTGGTAATAAGCGGAGCTGATGAAATCTTCGGTCATACACTTACCCTTTGGGAGCTGCTTCAGAGGTATCATGTACCTGCTTTTATATTTGTAAACAAGATGGACAGAAGTGAAAAAAGCAAGGCTGAGCTCATTCAGGTTCTTGGTGGTGCGCTTTCTGAGAGCTGCGTGTGCTTTGGAGCTAATGAAATTTCAGGGCAGCTTGCAGAGGAGATAGCAGTACATTCATCTGATGAAAATGTATTAGAGTATCTCCTTGAAAAGGGGAATATTTCTGACGAGATGATAGCTGATATGATCAAACAGAGAAATATTTTTCCGGTGTATTTTGGCTCAGCCTTAACAGGGTCCGGAATTGACGAGCTTCTGATCGGCCTAAGCAGATTTACAATGATGGATATAAGGGATAATGCATTCGGAGGAAAAATATATAAGATATCAAGAGACAGCAAGGGTAACAGGCTGACTCATATCAAGATAACAAGCGGAAGCATTTCAGTTAAGGATGAGATTATTCCGGGAGAAAAAATTGATGAAATAAGAATTTATTCCGGTGAAAAATATACAAATGTAACTGAAGCAACTGCCGGAAGAATATATGCAATTACCGGCTGTGATTCCACCTATGCCGGTCAGGGCGTAGGTATTTGCAGTGATACGGAAATGAAGATTTTAGAACCTGTTCTCAGATATGAGCTGCTGACTCCATTGACGGTGTCGAAGAGACAGGTATATCCTATGCTTAAGACTTTGGAGGAAGAATTACCGGAGCTAAAGATTATATGGAATGAGGATACAGAAGAGATCAATGTAATGATTATGGGGCAGGTTCAAATCGAGATTTTACAGGAGCTTATTCATGAAAGATTTGGATTTTCTGTTGAGTTTGGACAGGGTCGAATTACCTATAAGGAAACCATCAACAATACTGTAGTCGGTGTAGGTCATTTTGAGCCTCTCAGACACTATGCAGAGGTTCATTTGCTAATGGAACCTGCTGAAAGAGGAACGGGAATAAGTGTTGAGTCCGAATGCAGTGAGGACATATTAGATAAAAACTGGCAAAGACTTATTGCAACCCATATCAATGAGCGGATTCACAGAGGAGTTCTGACAGGTGCATCCTTAACAGATGTAAGATTTAAAATTATCAATGGAAGAGCTCATACAAAGCATACCGAAGGAGGGGATTTCAGACAGGCAACCTACAGGGCAATAAGACAGGGTTTAATGCAGGCGGAGAATATTCTTCTGGAACCGTATTATTCGTTTCAATTAACCATTCCTGCGGATATGGTTGGAAGAGCTATGACGGACATTGAACAAATGCACGGAATCATTGATATGCCGGATATCACCGGAGATAAAGCTGTCTTAACCGGGGTTGCACCTGTGTCAACTATGCGTGATTATCAGATAAATGTCAACGCATACACGCATGGAAAGGGCAATTTAACGGTAACGTTCAAGGACTATAGACCCTGTCACAATCAGGATGAGGTTGTGGCAGAAAGCGGATATAATCCTAATGAAGATATGCGTAATCCTTCCTCTTCGGTTTTCTGTGCTCATGGTTCCGGATTTATTGTGCCTTGGGATGAGGTTTTTGATTATATGCACGTGACAGACGATGATGAATCTGATAAGATATTGGAAGAATTACATACAACTTCCAAGGAGGTCTTTGACTATAATATTGGTGCGGATGAGATTGAGGAGATAATGTCAAAAACCTTCTCAGCAAATAAAAATGCCAGGAAAAATGCATTTAAGAAGAAAAAATCTCCTGAATATACCTATACACGTCCTTCCCGGATTGGTATCAAGAGAGAAAAACTGTTAATGGTAGACGGATATAATGTCATATTTGCTTGGGATGAGCTGAAGGCTTTGGCAGAAGTCAACATTGACTCCGCGAAGGACCGACTAATCAGCATACTGTCAAACTTTAAGGGAGTAGTGAATTACAGAATTATATTGGTGTTTGATGGTTACAAGGTAAAGGGTAACAGTGGTAGCAGCAGTACTGTTGAAGATATTCAGGTTATTTACACAAAACAGGATGAAACTGCTGACAGATATATAGAGCAGTTTACAAATAAAAACAAGGAAAAATATGATATTACTGTTGCGACCTCGGATGGTTTGGTGCAACAGATTACCAGAGGTCAGGATTGTTATATTATCTCATCAAGAGAATTATACGAGCTTATTCAGACTGAAATGAATATTTTAAGGGAAAACTATAATTTATAATAAACGAAAAGGAGAATTATTATGGCAGTAATTAAATTGACAAGTGAAAATTTTGAAGAGGTAGTGCTTAAATCCGACAAAAAGGTTATGGTGGATTTCTATGCTGACTGGTGTGGTCCCTGTAAAATGCTTTCTCCACTAGTGGACGAGATATCGGAGGAAAGACAGGATGTAGTTGTAGGAAAACTTAATGTAGATGAAAATCCGGATATAACCGAAAAATATATGATTATGAGCATACCATCGGTTTTTGTTTTTGAAAAGGGTGAGATATCAGGTAAATCCATCGGTGCTGTTCCTAAGTCTGAGCTTCTTAAAATGTTATAACTTTTGTTTAAAAAATATCAGTTGTTTTATTGTTAAATTAATATAATTTTGTTATAATTATTTATATTAAATTGCGCAGGGGGAAGCTTCTAATGATAAATGGAATTAATTTTTTTTCATCTTTGAGAACTAAAATCGTAATTGCACAGCTTGTAATGATGCTTTTGGCAGGTGGAATTTTAATCTTTAACTATTCAACCAATATTAAGAAAACATTGTCAACAATAGATGAGAGCTATATTGAGGATGTTGCAATTGCCTACGGCTCATTGTACAGCACTATGGTTGAAAATGATGGAATTGAAATTGCCTTATCACTTGAATCCCTAAAGAACAACCTTGAGGGAGTGGGTATAGAAGGTGTTGACAGCAGTTATATCTACGTTGTATCGACTGATGGAATCATGCTTTATCACCCGACAGCAGACAAGATTGGACAGCCTGTTGAAAATGATGCAGTAAAGCAAACGATAGCCACAATCGAAGCAGGTAAGGAAGTCAAAAATGGCATAATTAAATATAAGTATAATGGCGAGAATAAAATAGCTGGTATATATGTAAACAGTACTCAGGATTTTATTTTGGTGGTTACAGCGGATGAAACAGAGATTCATGCTCCTATTGACAAGCTTAACAGACAAGGCATATATTGCCTTATATTTCTGTTTTTCCTGTGCATAGCCGTTGGCTCGATGGGAGCATATCTAATCATTAAACCTATTAATAGGCTTTCAAAGCTTGCAGATAGATATGCTGAGATGGATTTTACATTGAATCCGGATCAGGAGAAGCTTGATGCAAGAAAAGATGAAACCGGTAGGATGAGTCGTTCTATATCTCAGTTGAGAAATGCACTGATTCATGTTGTTACTGACATAAAAGCAAAGAGTGATCATGTTATGTCTGCTGCGCAATCCCTTAGTACAGATGCAGGTGAAACCGCAAAGACTATGGAACAGGTTGAAAATGCGGTTAATGATATAGCCCAAGGTGCAGCTTCTCAGGCTGAAGAGACACAGAAGGCGACAGAGAATGTCATACTGATGGGTGATATGATTGAACATACATATGATGAGGTTGAGAAGCTACTCGGAAGAGCTTCGGAGATGAATGCTTCGACCGAAAAGGCTAAGGATGTTTTGAAAAAATTGCGTAAAATCAATGATGAGGCTGATGAGCTTATCAATATAATCGCAGATCAGACTAATACAACCAATCAATCAGCTCTAAGAATAAGCGAAGCTACCAGACTTATTACCTCAATAGCCGAGGAGACTAACCTCCTTTCTCTCAACGCCTCAATAGAAGCGGCAAGAGCCGGTGAACAGGGTAGAGGCTTTGGCGTTGTTGCTGCTGAAATTCAAAAGCTTGCGGAACAATCTAATGATTCGGCATTACTGATTGAGGAGATTATTTCTGCACTTCTTGAGGATACTGCCAAGGCAGTTGGCACAATGACTGAGGTTAAGAATATTATGCAGACTCAAACAGAATACGTAGAGCAGACAGATGATGCCTTTAACGTGATTGCAGATGAGGTTAAGCAGTCAATTGACGGAATGCATGCTATATCTGAGAAAACAGAACAGCTTGAAAATGCAAGAAACAATGTTATATATGTTGTTCAAAGTCTTACAGCAATCGCAGAGCAAAATGCGGCAAGTACGGAAGAGACCTCCGCTTCTGCAACTGAGGTTACTGCAATTGTTGATGATATTTCAGATAAATCAGATTTGATGAAACAGGCTGCCAACGATATGAATTCCGGAATGGATATATTTAAAATTTAAGAAAGTTTTAAAATTTTTTTAAAAAACGCGAATAATACAATTTATTCGCGTTTTTCTTTATACTTCTGTAACTCGAATGGTTGTTTTTTATGGCAAATTATGTTACCTTATTAGTAGTGTTTTTGACTGGAGGAAATATGATGAGAGATTATTCGACACAGATGGAGGCTGCGAGAAAGGGAATCGTCACACCAGAGCTCACAAGAGTTGCCGAAAAAGAAAAAATGTCAATTCAGGAGCTTATGCCTTTGGTTGCTTCCGGTAAGGTTGCAATATGTGCAAACAAAAATCATAAATGTCTGGATGCATCAGGTGTAGGTTCCATGCTCACCACAAAGATAAATGTTAATCTTGGTGTGTCAAAGGATTGCAAGGATTATGATATAGAAATGAAAAAGGTAATGGAAGCGGTTGATTTGGGAGCCCACGCCATAATGGATCTTTCCTCCCATGGTAACACGCAGCCTTTTCGCCAGAAGCTTACATCAGAATGTCCTGTAATGATTGGTACTGTTCCGGTTTACGATTCGGTAATTCATTATCAAAGGGATTTGGCTACTTTAACAGCAAAGGATTTTATTGATGTAGTAAGATTACATGCTGAAGATGGTGTTGATTTTGTAACATTACACTGTGGAATTACCAGAAAAACGATAGAACAGATAAAGAAACATAAAAGAAAAATGAATATTGTATCCAGAGGTGGTTCACTGGTATTTGCATGGATGACAATGACAGGAAATGAGAATCCGTTTTACGAATATTATGATGAAATCCTTGATATATGCAGAGAATATGATGTAACCATATCTCTTGGTGATGCCTGTAGACCGGGTTGTCTTGCAGATGCATCTGATGTGTGCCAGATAGAAGAGCTGGTAAGATTAGGAGAGCTAACCAAGCGTGCATGGGAAAAGGATGTACAGGTCATGGTAGAGGGACCCGGACATATGCCTATGGATCAGATAGCTGCCAATATGAAGCTTCAGCAAACTATTTGTATGGGAGCACCATTTTATGTTTTAGGACCATTGGTAACAGATATTGCACCGGGATATGACCATATTACATCTGCTATAGGCGGCGCAATAGCAGCAGCAAGCGGTGCAGCCTTTCTGTGCTATGTTACACCTGCTGAGCATTTGGCATTACCGAATGTTGATGATGTTAAGCAGGGAATTATTGCTTCCAAGATAGCTGCACATGCTGCAGATATTGCAAAGGGAGTAAAGGGAGCAAGAGATATAGACGATAGAATGGCAGATGCCAGAAGAGAGCTTGATTGGGAAAAACAGTGGGAGTGTGCTATGGATCCTGAGACGGCTAAGGCTATAAGGGATGACAGAAAGCCTGAGCATGATGACACCTGTTCAATGTGTGGTAAATTTTGCGCTGTAAGAAGCATGAACAAGGCACTTGCAGGCGAATATATCGACATACTTTAGACTACATAAGAGATTTTGTTATTATAAATTACGAGGAGGTATATTATGGAATTTAAAGAGGTACTTTTAGCAATACTAACTAAAATTAAAAATGCTCTCATCATTGCATTTTTGTTTATTAAGAAATGGGCAATAATTATTTTTAAAAAGGTTCGTAAGGCGATCAAAAAATATGTTAGAAAGCTCGTTAAAAGAACAAAATCTGGTGATTACAGCATGTTGATTTATACAGGTGTTGGTTTACTGATATTCATTCTTTTAATATGCCTTATGGTAAGCTGTTCATCCAAAAAGAAGAATAGCTCAAAAGAAAATAATGATACAGCAACGTCGACTGACTCGGCTACATCAAATGATGTTATTTCTACTGAAGATATACAGAATATTTTGATTCAGAATGCGAAAAATGCTTATGAACAGGACAAGAATTTCCTTACACTTGTAAATATTAATACTCAAATTCCTGACGGATACACCTTCGAGCAGCATTTGCTCAACAGCGGTAAAATAGTTGATGAAAGAATATACAATGATTTGTTAACAATGCTTAATGATTGTAACGCTGCCGGATTTGAATATACTATCGTATCAGGATATGTAAGCAGAGAATCCCAGACAAGCACATATAACGATAAGGTTTCATCTCTTGTGTCCCAGGGATATACTCAGGAGCAGGCTGAAAGTACTGCAGCTGCAGAGGTATTTGCACCGGGACATAACGAACACGAAACCGGTCTTGCCATAGATAT
>JBJENB010000124.1:0-6604 GCA_051879975.1 Wujia sp. | reverse complement strand
TGGTATCTAGAACCATCAGAAACAATAAGTCTGATTTCAAATATTCTTGATAATGCTATTGAGGCTTCATTGAAGGTACAAAATGATGCTTTTATTCAATTAGATATATGGAATAAGGAAGCTGCTATTTGTATTAAAGTTGTAAATTCGAAATTGGCAGCTGTCCAACCGGAGATAAACAATTTTAAAACAACCAAGAATAACGCTGAGGAACATGGCTATGGAATAAAAATAGTGAAAAAGATTGTTAAAGCACATAATGGTATTATAAGAATAAATGATATGATAGATAAATTTGAGTTGTATATCGAATTATAACAGTATTGATTAATAAAAAGGGAATGTGAAATAGTACATTCTCTTTTTTTTATGCTTGAAATAAGTATTAAATCTTACAAGACAGGTGATAAATTTTACATTTTTAGCATTGGAGTAAATTGAAGTGATAAAAAAAAGTATAGAAAAAAATAAATGTTGAAGGAGTGTTAATGGATATTTTGATGAAAAATGCAGAAAAAAAAGCTAAAAAAGCAATTTCTGAGGATGAAACATATTCGTGTGGTAAAATCGGTGGGTGCAAGGAGGGTTGGATATGGTTTCATACAAGGTTTACACAAATATAGGTAACAGAGAAGTAAACGAAGATTCAGTCGGAGTTCATGTGAAGGATGAAGAGTATTGCTTTGTTTTAGCAGATGGACTAGGTGGACATGGCAAAGGTGAATGTGCCTCTGCTATGGCAGTTGAAACTGTAATCAATCTGTTCGTCGAAGAATATTGCGATGTATTTTTGGATAATGCATTCTCTTTGACACAGGATAAAATATTAAAAACTCAAAAACAAGAGCCGGAATTGTCGGATATGAAAACTACAATGGTTGTTTTTGTGGTAGACAAAAATGAAATGAAGTGGGGACACATAGGGGATTCAAGACTCTACCAATTTACAAAGAAGAAAATGGTTGTGAGAACAAAGGACCATAGTGTTCCACAGATGCTTGTTAATATGGGCGAAATAAAGGAAAAGGACATAAGGGGGCATGAGGATAGGAACAGACTTCTCAGGGTTATCGGGGCTCCTTGGACATCTAATTCCTATGAAGTTACAGAAACACAGGGGCTTAATGGCTTCAATGCCTTTCTCCTATGCTCTGATGGCTTTTGGGAAAATATAGAGGAGAAGAAAATGCTTTCATATCTCAAGAAAGCAAATTCTGTTGATGAATGGCTAGATTTAATGATTGAAGAAGTAAATCAAAATGGAAGAAACCATGATATGGATAATAATTCTGCAATAGCAGTTTGGGTGGAGGAGTAGCAAAATGAAAAAATGGAATTTAATAATTAAAATTATAATAACAGTTTGTATGGTTATGGCATTAATTACTATGTTTTTACCATATGTAAACTTTACAGAAGCTGATGTTACAGGTGCTTTTGAAAAAACTTTTGATGGATATGAGATTGATGATGAAACATCTACATCTGATGATGAAGATGATGAAGATGATGAAGATGATGAAGATGATGAAGATGATGAAGATGAAGGAATATCAAAATGGTTTAAGCCACTTTCAGGGATTAAAATTGTTAAGGAGCTTAGCCACATTAGTATTGATAAAAATTTTGAAATGATACATAAAGTAAAAATGTTCATAATTGTCTTTATGATTGAAGCATGGATTTTTGCGTTGGCAACAATAGTTGTGTGCTGGCTAGGAGATAAGAAAATAAAACATATATTATCAATTGCATTTTCGTTATTATCATTGCTTATGATGCTTTCGGTATTTGTATTTTTACCTAAGATGGCGGGTAATGCAATTTTGGTAAGCGTTGAGGAAAACCTCATTGATAATGATAATATTGAGGAGGTTTTGTTGGCGGATGCATTGAAGGATACAGTTGTTGTAAAATTGGGGGAATTTGCCCGTCATTTGTTGAATAACATAATTTCAATTGGATATTGGTTATTTATTTCGTTTGCTGTTTTAGCATTTGCATGTTCAATTGTGGGATTGATTTTGGCTTGTAAAAAAGCAAAGAAAAACAGCTCTCAAGATGCAAAAATAATGGGACTGTCAGGCACATATGAGGGTGCTACGATAGAAATCGGAGGAGGTATTTCTTTAGGTAGGGATGCAAAGCTGTGCCAATTGATTTTGAAGGGAGATTATGTAAGTAGAAAACATTGCAGGATTGATTTTAATGAAATAACAAAAAAGTTTATTGTTACGGATTATTCAAGCAATGGAACTTATATCGTAGGGGGAAGAAGACTAGATGAGAATGTTCCAACAGAGCTTGAAAAGGGAACCATTATTAGAATTGGAAAAAAAGGAGATACATTTAGATTAGGCTAGGGAGACTCATATGAACAGAAGATGTCTTAATTGTATGAATATTTTTCAAATACCTGCAGGCTATGAAAATGAAGAAATGTGTTGCCCGTTTTGTGCATTTGTTGAGGGGACACAGCCAAAGGAAATGTTTCATTTATATCCTGGAGTAATTTTGCAAAATCGATATATTATTGGAACGGTTCTGGGATTTGGTGGATTTGGAATTACATACAAGGCATGGGATCAAACATTGGGAATGGTAGTTGCTGTAAAGGAGTACTATCCTACAGGTCTGGTACAAAGAGTTCCCGGTGATAAAAATGTCATTATATATGAGGGCAATAGGAGAAAAGAATATTTTGTTGGCTTATCAAGGTTTTTGGATGAGGCAAAAAATATGGCAAAGTTCTACAGTAATCCAAATATTGTCCATGTCGAAAATTTCTTTGAATCAAATAATACTGCATATATAGTCATGGAATTCCTGGATGGAATTTCATTAAAAGATTATTTGAAACAAGAAGGAGGAAAAATTGACTTCGATTTTGCGGTAGAGGTGGCAAGTTCTATATTAGATGCATTAAGGGATATACATTCAGAAGGTATCCTCCATAGAGATATTAGTCCGGATAATATTTTTCTATGCGAGGGAGGAACTGTCAAGCTGATTGATTTTGGAGCAGCAAGGTTTTCGGATGAGGAAAAGGAGGTAACACGTTCTATTATATTGAAACCTGGATTTGCACCTCCTGAACAATATCAAAGTAAAAGTAAGCAGGGACCTTGGACTGATATTTATGCTTTAGCAGCTACAATATATAGGTGTATCACTGGGGTGTTGCCTGATGAGTCGGTTAACAGAGTGGTGGAGGATGTGGTTCTTCCACCGAATCATATTGATAATAGTATTCCTGAATACCTTAGCACCAGCATAATGAAGGGTATGGCGCTAAATCAAGATATGCGATTTAGAAATGTAGATGATTTTAAAAAGGCTATTTTAAATCAGAAAAAGGTAGTTGATATAAATGTAGAACTCAGAAACAGAAAAAGAAAACGAGTGATTGGCATTGCAGCTGCAGTGATTTTATTGGCTGTAAGCGGATTTGGGGTGTTTGGTGTATACAAAAATAAGAAAAAAGAGGTTGTGCTTGATCCTGCAACAGTAACTATTTGGGTGTCTGTAGGTGAAAATGAAACTACGGATGAGAAAATTCAAATGGTCAATGATATGGCAGAAAAGTTTTTGGAGGAACAGTCAAATGTAAGCATAGAAGTGTACGCTTTTCCGGAGGAGGAATATAGTGCGAAGCTGGATAATGTTGCTGGGACTGATGAAATGCCGGATTTGTTTGAGTCAGATAATGCTTCGGACAGGATTTTGGACGCTTCTGAGGAGCTTGATGAAGTATACAATTATATTGATAAATCTGAGTATTACTTCCTTGGAGAGTATGAAAAAGAAATTTCTGAAGGCAAGCAGATGCCAATGGGATTTAATGTCCCTGTGGTGTATGTGAGACGTAATAATGACATGGATATAAGTACTGTTGAGATTACTAATTTTTCTCAAATCAGGGGAGATAATGGCGATTCATATTATGTTTCACCACAATATTATCAGATGGTTGTTCAAAGCCTTGGGGGAAATATAGAGTTTGATGAAAAACTTAGCATAGACCAGTCAGGTATTGATATGCTTGAGCTTATGACTGAAGATTTATCAAAATTAGGTTTAAAAGCTGAAGATGATGAGCCAGCAATGGAGAAATTTAAAGAGGGAGAAATAATATATTATGTTGCTTCCTTAAATGAGTTCAGAATATTCAATAGTGAAGTCGTTGGTTTATATGAAATGAGACCTATCACAACAGATAGTATTGCAGGTGAGTTTACTGACATGTGGAGCATAAGTAGTATGGGTAGCGAAGACGAAATAAGAGCTTCTAAAGTGTTACTAAGCTATATGCTTGCAGAGGGTCCCCAGAAGATAATGCATATTACCAATAAGAATGCAGTGCCATTAAATAAATCTGCATATGAGCAATTTATTATTAATAATGGTAAATATGAGATACTTAATAGTTATGTTGATAATCTTTTCTTTTTACCTGACGAGCAGAGGGATATTGATGAGAGCTTTAGTAAACATATCAAAAATGTAATTGAGGGAAATGAAACAATATCAGGGTGGTTGAACAGTCAATAAAAATGTAAAACAAGGAGTGATTTACTATGGAACAAAAATTATGCATGGGTTGCATGAAAAAATATAGTGTGTCATATGATGTCTGTCCACATTGTGGATATGTTGATGGAACTGCACCAAAAGAAGCATATCACCTTGTTCCGGGAACGGTTTTACAGGAAAAGTATATTGTAGGAAAGGTAGTAGGCTATGGTGGCTTTGGCGTCACATACATGGGATATAATAGGCTGCTTGACCAGAAGGTAGCAATAAAGGAATTTCTTCCGGGTGAGTTTGCAACAAGATGTAGTGGGGAGTCTCAGGTTACTATATTTTCAGGTGAGAGTGAAGAACAGTTTGCAGATGGAATAGTTAAATTTATAGAAGAAGCAAGGAGACTTGCGAAATTTAAAAATGTACCGGGAATAGTAACTATTTATGACAGCTTTACTGCCAATAAAACAGCTTATATTGTAATGGAATTCCTGGAGGGGGAGACCTTAAAGGAAAAGCTTGAACGTGAGGAAAAACTGCCATTAGATGAAGCACTCAACTTAATGGTTCCGGTATTGGATGCATTAAAGCAGGTTCATAAAGAGGGAATATTACATAGGGATATCTCGCCTGATAATATTTTTATAACAGATAAGGGAGGCGTAAAGCTTCTTGATTTTGGAGCTGCAAGATATGCGACTACAACGCATAGCAAGAGTTTGTCTGTAATTGTAAAGCCAGGGTATGCACCACAGGAACAGTATAGAAGCAGGGGAGATCAGGGAACATGGACAGATGTGTATTCTTGTGCTGCAACTTTATATAGGATGATTACTGGTGTTACACCTGAGGATTCTATGGAGCGAGGAAACAAGGATACACTTGTACCACCATCAAAGCTTGGAATAAAAATTCCCAAAAATAAGGAAAATGCCATAATGAATGCCCTCAATCTAAAAATTGAGGATAGAACGAGGACAGTAGAGGATTTTGAAGAAGATTTAACTACCGAAAACACAGTTAAAAGAAATAAAATAAAGTTTAAAAAGGCTGATATAGGTAGATGGCCTCTTTGGGTAAAAATTTCTTCGAGTATTGTTGCATCAGCAATAGCAATCTTCTTGCTATTGCTTGTGACGGGAGTTGTAAATTTTGGTTCCATTAATGTTTTGGACAAGGGGGAGCTTGAAAATGGAGAGGTATATGTTCCCAATGTTGTCAACTTTAGTTTGCCGGATGCAGAAAAAAAGATTGAAGACAGTAGATTGATAGTACAAATAGTTGATAAGCAAAATTCGGATATTATACCAAAGGACATGGTATTATACCAAAATATTATTGATGGTGAAATTGTACTGGAAGGTACGGTTCTTGAACTGACTATCAGTGCCGGTGGAGAGATAATATATATGCCTGATCTTACGGGAATGAAATGTGAGGATGCTGAGGCAATACTGGAGGAGCTAGGACTTTTATTTGATATGGAAGAAGATGAAAATGAAATGGCTCCCGGATATGTTTTTAATCAGGATATAGAGGAAGGTACGCCGATTGAGAAGGGTAGCAGAGTAAAGCTTTATGTTTCCCTGGGAATAGGAGATATAGATGAAAGTCAGACAACCATTGTTCCGGATGTTACCGGTGAGAGTCTGGAACAGGCAAAGACCTATATGAGTGAAGCAAAATTATACATATATGTATTGTCCTATGAATATAGTACTTCAGTACCTAAGGGAGATATTATTTCTCAGGATATTGCTTCAGGAAGTGAGGTAAATCAGGGAACTCGGGTTGGTGTAGTTGTAAGTAAGGGAAAGGAAATGACAAGAGTGCCTGATGTTCAGTTTAAGACATTATCAGAAGCTCAAAATTTACTTACGACAAACAAGCTCAAGTGCAATGTCCAATATGAGGAAAACAACAGCGTAGCTAAAGATCATGTAATAAGACAAAGTGTAGAACCTGGTACAGAGGTTGATTTACAGACTGTTATAACCATTTATATCAGTAAAGGAAACCCGGCAGCAGAAAATGCACCAACATATCAGCCGTCAAATCCACCGGTAAATCAGAGTGATAA
>JBJENB010000123.1:0-6606 GCA_051879975.1 Wujia sp. | reverse complement strand
AGAACTGCTGTCATAAATGTTTTTACCTGACAAATGAGCTCCATATATTTCCACGCCAATTTCCTTAAGTTTACCGATATCCGACAGCAAATCATTAGAAATATATATAGGTACTCTAAACAATGCTCCCATGGTGGACCTCACAACCTTTGGATTATATATATCCACCGAATCACTACTTATCATGATTCCGGTTGCTCCTGCGCCCTCCGCAGTTCTTATAATAGTACCCACATTTCCCGGATCCTGTAGCTTCTCAAGTATAAAAATAAAAGCATTGTCCTTAAGCAAATCTGTCAGGGAGTATTCCTTCTGTCTAACCAACGCAAGTATACCCTGAGGTGAACCGGTATCGGACACAGCTTCATATAGCCTGTCTGTAAGTATTGTCGGCTCTATATCGTATTTCTCAATATCCTCCCCATTCCTTTCGTAAGCTGTCTCAGAGACATATATCTCCATTACCCTGTCACGGGGAATCTCGCGAAACATCCTTATACCCTCAACCACAAAGCAGTTTTTTTCTTTTCTTGCAGCGGAAGATTTCATAAGCTTTTTTAGTTCTTTAATTCTATCATTTGAAGCTGATGTTATGAGCATTTATTTGTCTCCCTTATCGTCACATTTTCCTCTCCATATTCTCCGGTAAGCAGCTTCATCAGCTTGTCATCAATGCGGACTCTGTTTCTTTCTCCCAGGAACTTATACTGCTTTGTTTCACTCAGAAGAACCATTACCTTAGCGCTTCCCGGAAATGCACTCAATATATCAAGCAGATTACCTTCCCTGCTAACATAATCCGACGCATTTGCAAAGCATAGCCAAAGCTCCTTACCCTCTTCCGCAAGCTCAAGCTTTGTTTCCTCAAGGGTTTTTATCTCGGACACAATAAGCTTTGCCTCCTCCTCACTGACGGAAGCCGTACCTCTTATAATAAGCTTATTATTCTTAACAAGAATATCTCTGTATCTCATATATTCCCTCGGGAATACCACAAGTTCCACCGTACCATACAAATCCTCAAAGGTGACAAAAGCCATGCTGTCTCCCTTCCTTGTGGTTTTGACCGTAACCTCCTCCACAAGACCGCCTATTGTACAGCTCTTTCTATCCGTTACCTTGAAGCTGCCCGTTTCCTCATCTGCCATAAAATCCAGAGATGACACATTTACCCTTTTATTAATAATGTCCATATACTCATCAAGAGGATGTCCGCTTACATATATGCCAAGCATTTCCTTTTCCTTCTCAAGAAGCTCCTCCTTGGAGAATTCCTCCACATCCGGATATTGAACCTTGAAATCCTCCTTGGCATCCTCTCCAAGAAAATCCATAAAGGACATCTGTCCTGCCATAGAGTCCTTCTTATCAGTGGCAACCTTGTCAAGAATCATAGGATATGCCAGAAGCATTTGCTTCCTGTTATATCCAAAGCTGTCAAATGCGCCTGCACAGATAAAGCTTTCTATCGTCCTTTTGTTTGCCTCCTTGTTGGAGAGCCTTGCCACAAAATCCTCCAAATCCTTGAAGGGTCCATTTGCCAATATCTCCTCACGAACAATATCCGTTACCCCGTCACCAACGCTCTTTACAGCTGACAAGCCGTACCTTATAGAATCTCCGGCAACGGAGAAATCTCCTCTTCCGTCATTTATATCCGGTGGTAAAATCTTTATACCCATAGAGCGACAATTCTGGATATATGCCGAAACCTTTCCTGAGTTATCCTTAACTGATGATATGAGTGCTGCCATAAATTCTACAGGATAATGACATTTCAGATATGCAGTCTGGTAAGCAACCACCGCATAGGCAGCCGCATGAGACTTGTTAAATGCATACTTTGCAAAGTCTGTCATCTCGTCAAATACCTTGTTAGCAATCGCCTCGCTGATTCCTCTTTTTATACAACCGGGAACTCCCTCTGCCTCATTTCCATATACAAAATTCTGCCTCTCCTTTGCCATTACATCCGCCTTTTTCTTAGACATGGCTCTTCGCACAAGGTCACTTCGTCCCAGAGTATAGCCTGCCAGCTCCATAACTATTTGCATAACCTGCTCCTGATATACTATGCAGCCATAGGTAGGTGCAAGTATCTTCTCCAGCTCAGGGGTATCATAGGTTACTGCCCCGGGTGCCTCCTTACCCTTTATATACAATGGAATAAAATCCATAGGACCCGGACGATACAGGGATATACCGGCTATTATGTCCTCAATATTAGAAGGCTTAAGCTCCTTCATGAAGCTTTTCATACCGGCGCTTTCAAGCTGAAATACACCCTCTGTTTTACCGGCGGAAATCATTTCATATACCTCTCTGTCGCCAAAATCCAGATGGTCTATGTCAATATCAATTCCCTTATTTTCCTTAATATGCTTCACTGTATTCTGTATGACAGTAAGTGTTCTCAGACCTAAAAAGTCCATCTTAAGAAGTCCCAGCTCCTCAATGGTTGTCATATTGTACTGGGTTGTAATTGCATTTTCACTGCCTCTTGAAAGAGGTACATACTCATCTATCGGTTCACGGCCTATAACTACACCGGCGGCATGCATAGATGAATGTCTCGGCAAGCCTTCAAGCTTTATGGCCATATCTACCAGTCGCTTGACATCATTGTCACTATCATATAAATCCTTAAACTCCTTAGAACCTTCTAAAGCCTTTGGAATAGTCATTCCCAGCTCGGTTGGAACAGCCTTTGCAACCTTATCACACAGACTGTATGGTAAATCCATGGCTCTGCCCACATCTCTTATAACCATCTTGGCAGCCATGGTACCGAAGGTTACAATCTGTACAACCTTTTCCTTACCGTACTTTCGAACCACATAATCTATTACCTCCTGCCTTCTCTCATAGCAAAAGTCGATATCAATATCCGGCATGGTAACTCTCTCCGGATTCAGAAATCTCTCAAACAGCAGATTATATTTTATTGGGTCAATATTTGTTATTTCAAGGCAATAGGAAACTATACTTCCCGCTGCCGAGCCTCTTCCCGGTCCAACGGCAATTCCATTGTCCTTTGCGTATCGGATAAAGTCGGAAACAATGAGGAAGTAATCCACATAGCCCATATTCTTAATTGTTTTTAACTCATACTCTAATCTTTCCCTAAGCTCCGGCGTAACAGGATTATATCTCTTCTCCAACCCCTTAAAGCACAGCTCCTCCAGATAGGAATAAGCATCATATCCCTCAGGAACATCAAATCTCGGAACCTTCTGCTCACCAAATACTATTTCCACGTCACACATATCAGCAATTTTATTAGTATTCTCTATTGCATCCTTAGCATAAGGAAATAGCTGTTCCATCTCCTCGGATGACTTTAAATAATACTGTCCGCCATCATATCTCATTCTATCCTGATCCGTTATAAGCTTACCGGTCTGAATACATAGCAGTACATCATGTGCCGCTGCGTCATCTGCCTTTATATAATGGGAGTCATTGGTTACCACCATAGGAATCCCCGTATCCTTTGACAGACGCATTATCCCTGCATTTACTGTTCTCTGCTCAGGGATTCCGTGATCCTGCAGCTCCAGGTAATAATTACCGTCTCCAAAAATATTTTTATATCGAAGCGCCGCTTCTTTTGCAGCTTCATAATTATCCTTTCTAAGGGCTGTAGCGACCTCACCGGCAAGACAGGCACTGAGCGCAATAATACCCTCACTGTATGTACTGAGTACCTCCATGTCTACCCTTGGCTTATAATAGTAGCCCTCGGTGAACCCCTTAGATACAATCTTGGACAAATTTTTATAGCCCTCATTGTTCTTCGCAAGAAGTACCAGATGAAAATATCTTTCCTCTCCCTTAGTTACTTCTCTGTCAAACCTTGAGCCCGGTGCCACATAAACTTCACAGCCGATAATCGGCTTTATCCCTGCTGCCTTACATGCCTTATAAAAGTCAATGGCACCATACATTACACCATGGTCGGTTATTGCAAGTGCTTTCATTCCAAGCTCCTTAGCCCTTGCAACAAGCTCCTTAATTTTTGCCGAACCATCCAACAAGCTGTATTCAGTATGCACATGCAAATGTGTAAATTCCATTTTCTACCCCTAACTAATTGCCTGACACTTATTCATTTTATGAACAAAGTCACAAATACGCCTCATCAATAAATTATATCAAATATCATTTTATCAGTTTCATGCTGACACATTTTTATCTTGCTAGTTATTAATTATAAACCGAGTATCTCTGCCAGCCATGGAAAATATCTTTTTACCTTATCTCTTCTAATCTGCTTAACTTCAACATTCTTAATATACCGGAAGGTATAATCCTCACCCTTTAGGGCAAGCATCTTAAGATACTTTTCAAGTGTAGCCCTTGACTCCGGGTGCAAAAGCTTACTGGCTCTGCCCTTCCTGTAATACTCCCATGCCGATCTGTCCGTATAGGCATCCTTTCCATAGATTTTACATGCCGCAACTCTGTCGCAAAACATTTCAATGATATATTCCTTTGGCATTGGCATCCCAACAAGCCGTGCAACACTTTTGTCCACATCATAGTCCATCCAATACTCCAAATGATGCTTATTTCTTCCCTTATGATGTAACCAGGAGGTTGTGTATCCCTTATCTTCACGCTCCGCATCGTTAGGACTTCTTGTGCCCTGATAATACTTTGCTCCAACAGAAAACTCTGTCCATGAATACTTGGATAGGTCATGCAATAATCCCTGCTTGTACAATCCCACCGCAAAGCAATGCTTCATTACCATCATCTTATGATTCGTTATCGTTTTTAAATGTTCCCACCATTTAATCATTACGCTACCTCTATTTGACACATTTTCATTGCTTCAAGTGCATTATTATGACTCTCCGGAGTAACACCTGCACAGGCACTTGAAATAATCCTGACATTTGCCTCAGGCAAAGCGGCCTTGGCTAGCATTGCATTTGAAATAACACAGATATCCGTGCACAGACCACATAAAATGATTTCATCATATTCTCCATCGGCAAGATAACACATAAGCTCGACACTGCCAAAGGTTGGCTTATCAAATATTCTTCTTCCCTCAGTATATTCTGTAAGCTGGCTGCATATCTGCCAGCCCTCAGTATTTTCGATACAATGAACAACCGGAAGCTTCCTTCCCTCCCCAGTCTCAAGATAATTATCATGATGGGTATCTCTGGTAAAAACAATTTCTAAATTGTCATTCATTGCATTTTCAATAAGCTTTTTAACCTCCGGTACAATTGCAACCGCTTCCCCGGTTCCCAATGAGCCGTCTATAAAATCTTTTTGCATATCCACAACAATCAATATTTTCTTCATAATGCCCATCTCCTTACCAATTAATTTACCTTGCATCAATGTAATGATTCTCCAGACCATCAGTGATCGTCACATTATTGTTCCTGTCAATGAAAACTGCCTCAGCATCATACTGTTCCAACAACGGCAGGGATTTCTCATATCCCAATATATAGCAGGCTGTTGACAAGCCATCATTTACAAGTCCATTCTCGCATACTACTGTTACAGATGACAGCTCCGACTCTGCAGGTGCGCCGATGTTTCTATCCAAAATGTGATGATACATTACTCCGTCCACCGTTACATATTTCTCATAATCGCCGGAGGTAGATACACACACATTCGCTTCAGTACCAAAATCAAGATAGCCAATCATCTCATTTACACTTCCCTTAGGATTTCTTATGCCAACCCTCCAGGAAGAGCCATCACTCTTGTGTCCCTTTACTAACACGCTGCCTCCCACACTTACTATTGCACCATCGACATCAGCATTTTCTATAAGCTTTCTCGCTTTATCCAGTGCGTATCCCTTACCTACCGCACCAAGGTCAAGGAGCATGCCTGCTATATCAATAGTCAGCTTGTTATCCTGATTCAAATGAATTTTTTCATATCCAATTACCGACATGGCCTTCCTTATTTCCTCTGTATCAGGTAACTGATAATCATCATCCGCATCCTCAATTCCCCACACGTTAGCCAGAGGTCTTATTGTAATATCCAATGCTCCGTCAGAGTCTTCGCAAAGCTGCAAAGCCTGTTTCAGGGGTTCTGAAAGCTCCTCGCTCATCCGGTATGGTTCACCGGGTTTATACTCATTGTTTAATTTGTATAATTCACTGTCCTCACTTCTCCATGAGATAAGCTCTGTATCCAGTTCATTGATGGAAGCCATGATGTCCTCGGCGAGCTGTTTTGTCAGCTTATCATTACCATACACGTCAATAGAAACAGATGTCCCCATGGCAAAATCATATATGGTATATTTGTCCCCGTCGGAACCGCTGAAGCTGTCCTCTTTTTTATCCCTTAGCTGTTTACCCGTGATACATACAGCCAAAAGCGCCAGAGAAGCGGCAAGCATCTTAAGTAAGCTTGTCAGCCTTGTATTAGAATTCATAATCAACACATGCCCTTGACTCACGCAACGGTTTCATAAACTCTCCAACCTTCTTATGCTCCGGATGAACAATATACTCGTGAAGAGACTCAAAGCTTTCAAATTCTGACTCCAATACCAGGTCATAATTGGTAGGGTCAGCCTTAACATCATTGATTGTTACCTTTGATGAAAGCAAT
>JBJENB010000122.1:0-1771 GCA_051879975.1 Wujia sp. | reverse complement strand
CAAACGGCATAAAGAAAGCCCGCAAAGCTTGATTTTTCAATACTTTGCGAGCTTTTCATTTTTATTCAAACTCAATCGTTCCAGGTGGTTTACTGGTCAAATCGTACATTACTCTATTTACACCCTTAACCTCATTAATTATTCTTGTCATTACCTTCTGGAGTACCTCGAATGGTATCTCTGAGCAGTCGGCTGTCATGAAATCGCTGGTGTTGACAGCGCGAAGTGCTACGGCGTAGTCGTAGGTTCTTTCGTCGCCCATGACACCTACGGAACGCATGTTGGTTAATGCTGCGAAGTACTGGCCAAGACCCTTGATGCCTGCCTTGGCGATTTCATCGCGGTAAATGAAATCGGCATCCTGAACGATGCGTACTTTATCTGCGGTTACCTCTCCAACGATACGAATTCCAAGTCCCGGGCCAGGGAATGGCTGTCTGTATACGAGGTAGTCAGGGATGCCAAGCTCAAGTCCCGCCTTGCGGACCTCGTCCTTGAAGAGGAGACGGAGTGGCTCAATGATTTCCTTGAAATCTACACAGTCCGGAAGACCACCTACATTGTGGTGGCTCTTTATCACTGCTGATTTGCCAAGTCCTGACTCGATGACATCAGGATATATAGTACCCTGCACCAGGAAATCAACAGCTCCTATTTTCTTTGCCTCTTCCTCGAATACACGTATAAATTCTTCACCGATTATCTTACGCTTTGCCTCCGGCTCCGTTACACCGGCAAGCTTGCTGTAGAATCTGTCCTGTGCATTTACCCTTATAAAGTTAAGGTCGTATGGTCCCTCCGGTCCAAATACCGCCTCAACCTCATCACCCTCGTTCTTACGAAGTAAGCCGTGGTCAACAAATACACATGTAAGCTGCTTTCCAACAGCCTTTGAAAGGAGAACAGCTGCAACTGATGAATCAACTCCGCCTGAGAGTGCACAAAGCACCTTTCCGTTGCCAACCTTCTCACGAATTACCTTTATTGTGGTTTCCACGAAGGAATCCATCTTCCAATCACCCTTGCAGCCACATACCTTGAACACGAAATTGGATAACATTTTCTGTCCTTCCTCGGTATGCATTACCTCCGGATGGAATTGAGTTGCATAGAGCTTCTTCTCAACACATTCCATGGCAGCTACAGGACATACAGGTGTTGTGGCGATTACCTTAAAGCCCTCCGGTGCCTTTGCAATATAATCTGTATGACTCATCCAACAGATGGTCTTCTCTAATACACCATCAAATATATCACTTGATGTGTCCACATCAACCTCGGTTCTGCCGTACTCACTGACTGGAGCTGTGGCCACCTCACCACCAAGGGTATAAGACATAAGCTGGGAGCCATAGCATATACCAAGTATCGGTATACCCAGCTCGTATATTTCCTTCTGATATCTAGGAGACTCATCAGCATATACGCTGTTTGGTCCTCCGGTGAAAATGATTCCCTTCGGATTCATTTCCTTAATCCTCTCAAGCGACAATGTATACGGATGAACCTCTGCATACACATTGCACTCTCTGACACGTCTTGCGATTAGCTGATTGTACTGTCCGCCAAAGTCAAGTACAATTATCATTTCCTTCTTCATGTGTCTATTCCTTTCCCCGTCGCTATATTTTATCTATTTATTCCTACTATAATATACTATATTTTTCCTATTATTTAATGCTTCATATATAATATACTATATTTCTCCTATTATCTATGCTTCATATATAATATACTATATTTCTCCTATTATCTATGCTTCATATATAAT
>JBJENB010000121.1:0-6679 GCA_051879975.1 Wujia sp. | reverse complement strand
AAAGTACGCTTCAGAAAACTTAATGGCAATTTTCATAATTGATTTGTTTATATAATAAGCACTTAGAAAATCTTATATTAAAAACACCGAAACAAAAGCCATAATCAATTATGAAAATGCCTGTATTATATTTCAAAGTGTACTATAGCAAAAAATCTGCCAAAATTACATTACTGACATCTATACCTGCATCCGTCAGATATATTCTGTCACCGGAGGTGGCCATAAAGCCCTGGTCAATATACTTATTGATAACAGGTGCATAAACCTCATATATATCCTTCTTAAACCGCTCCTGAAAATCCTCTCTGCTGACACCGCACATCATTCGAAGTCCCAGGAACATAAATTCCTCCATTCTGGATTCAATATACATAGGAGTAACATTTTCTCTGAGCTTCTTGGTGACATCATTGTACAAAAGCTCCTTATTTTCCGTCCAAACGAATTGGGCAGAGGTCTTCTCCATTAAATCAATATATTCAGACATCGTCTTAATATTATTAAATCTTTTTCCCTGGAAATATGATGACGCACCAAGACCGAAGCCGATGTACTCGCCTCCTGTCCAATAAACCATATTATGTTTACATTCATAACCATTCTTTGCATAATTGGAGAACTCATATCTTTCGTATCCGTTTGCGGCCAGGAGCTTCTTGGTTATCTCATACATTTTTCTGTCTATTATCTCGGTAGGAAGCTCTTCCAAAATTGACTCATCCCTTGAAAACGCCGTTCCCTCTTCAATCGAAAGTGAATACGCAGAAATATGTTCCGGTGCATATTCAATCACCTTAGAAAGGGTTTCCACATAGGAATGGATGGTCTGTCCGGGTAAGCCTGACATAATATCAATATTAATATTATTGAAGCCTGCTCTTCTCGCTGCACTGTAGGTTGCCACAAACTGATCAAAATTATGTATTCTGCCAAGCTTTTTAAGCATGGCATCATCCGTAGACTGTAAACCGATACTAAGCCTGTTGATTCCGGCCAGCTTATAGCCTGTAAGTTTCTGGTGTCTCAGGGTACCCGGATTTGCCTCTATGGTAATCTCGGCATCCTCCTCCAAAGTAAAGGTCTTTCTGATAAATGCCATAATATTCGTAATAAGTGCCTCATCCAATAAGGAAGGTGTACCACCACCTATGAACACACTTCTAACAATATAATCCGTGGCAATGGGTGCATAGAGCTTAATCTCCTGACACACAGAATCCACATATCTTAACATTGTGCCATAGCTTTCGCCATCAAAGGACAAAAAGTCACAATATTTGCACTTTACGGCACAAAAGGGAATATGAACATATAAGCTTACATATTTTTTCATCAGCTTTTACTTACTCCTCATCTAATTTCAGTACACTCATAAATGCCTTCTGCGGTATCTCAACATTACCAATCTGTCTCATTCGCTTCTTTCCTTCCTTCTGTTTTTCAAGAAGCTTTCTCTTACGTGTTATATCTCCGCCATAGCATTTTGCAAGTACATCCTTACGCATTGCTTTTACAGTTTCTCTGGCAATAACCTTGCTGCCGATAGCTGCCTGAATAGGAATTTCAAAAAGATGTCTTGGAATTTCCTCCTTAAGCTTCTCACACATCTTTCTGCCCCTCTCATAAGCAGTATCCTTGTGAATGATAAATGAAAGCGCATCAACCTCTTCCTTATTGATAAGTATATCAAGCTTCACAAGGTCCGAACGCACATAGCCCTTCAATTCATAATCAAAGGACGCATATCCCCTTGAGCGGGATTTAAGGGCATCAAAAAAGTCATATATAATCTCATTAAGAGGCAGGTCATATTTTAAGAGTGCCCTTGTGGTCTCCATATACTCCATGCTCTTATATACGCCTCTTCTCTCCTGACAAAGCTGCATAATCGCTCCCACATAGTCTGTAGAAACCATAATTTCAGCAGCCACAAAAGGCTCTTCCATATATTCAATCTCTGATGGGTCAGGAAGATTTGAGGGATTTGTAAGCTCAATTACCTCTCCATCTGTCTTATAAACCTTATAAACAACTCCCGGTGCGGTTGTAACCAAATCAAGATTATACTCTCTCTCAAGTCTCTCCTGTATAATCTCAAGATGAAGCAGACCCAGAAAACCACATCTGAACCCAAAGCCAAGGGCAATGGAGGTTTCCGGCTCAAAGCTTAAGGAGGCATCATTGAGCTGAAGCTTCTCAAGCGCATCTCTCAAATCAGGATACTTGGCTCCATCAGCCGGATAAAGTCCACAGTATACCATAGGATTAGCCTTCTTATATCCCGGAAGTGCCTCTTCACAAGGATTGTCCGCATCCGTAACAGTATCACCTACAGTGGTATCATGCACATCCTTTAAGCTTGCAGTGATATATCCAACCATACCTGCTGAAAGCTCATCAGAGGGAATAAACTGTCCTGCTCCGAAAATGCCGACCTGTACAACCTCCGCCTCTGCTCCTGTTGCCATCATGCGAATTTTCGTACCCTTTTTCACAACACCGTCAAATATTCGGCAAAAGATAATTACTCCCTTGTAGGAATCGTATAAGCTGTCAAAAATAAGAGCCTTAAGAGGTGCTGTTACATCTCCGTCAGGCGCAGGAATCTTTTCAACAATCTGTTCCAGAACCTGTTCAATATTGATACCGTTCTTTGCCGAAATAAGAGGTGCATCCTGAGCCTCTATACCAATAATATCCTCTATCTCATTGATAACTCTTTCCGGGTCCGCCGACGGCAAGTCTATCTTATTAATAACTGGCATTACATCCAGATTATGATCGACTGCAAGATAGACATTGGCAAGAGTCTGAGCCTCTATACCCTGAGCCGCATCTACTACAAGAATAGCACCTTCACAGGCTGCGAGGCTTCTTGATACCTCATAATTAAAATCCACATGACCCGGTGTATCTATCAGGTTAAAAATGTATTCCTCTCCGTCATTTGCCTTATAAATTATTCTGACACACTGAGCTTTTATCGTTATTCCACGCTCTCTTTCAAGCTCCATATTGTCGAGAACCTGATTCTGCATCTCCCTGCTGGTCAGCAGACCTGTTTTCTCAATTATTCTGTCTGCCAGAGTTGATTTGCCATGATCTATATGCGCAATGATACAAAAGTTTCTTATTCTCTTCTGGTCTAAATGGGCCATTCCTTTATCCTCTCATCTTGTTTATTTACACTTTGTCTAGAGTATATCACAAAGCAATATGTACTGCCAACGATTAATTGCCTGTAAGCACAGCATTTATTATGGCTGCAAGAGGCACCATTGCATTTTTAGCCTCTTCAACCGTATTGGTCTGAGCCCCAACCTCGACAAGTGTTGCTCTTGGAAGTCTGTCAAGATTAAAGCAATAACCGGAAATGTAATTCTTCCTCATTAAATCTCCATATAACGACTTGCCTGCAAGGTGTAGCTTGAGACCGAAGCTAAGATTTTCCTTTTTATATGGATTATACAGATATTCAAGATCTCCACTGGCATTAGTCCTGCTTACACCGTTCAAGAACATTATCTGTGCCGTAGGTTTTCCGTCAACCAGTTTCACCAAATGAATGTTTTGATTGACTCCATCTCTGTGTAAATCAATAATAACCTGAATTGAAGGATTCTCCGCCAATATTTTATCCACAGCTTCACCGGAATAAGTATATGCATTACTTCTGTCAAGCTTGCCATTTACCATATCATAAGCTGTCCTGTCATGATAGGTTTTTATACCATACTCTTCTGTGAGAATCCTCGTCAGCTCGTCTCCGAGTCCAATGACCGTATCCTCCACAACTCCCTCTCTGCTGTCCACAAAGCCTTCACTTCCATGAGTATGATATATCAATACCTTATAGCCTTCCCCGGTGGTGTCGATGGTCATATCCATGCTAAGAAGCTCTCTGGCATTCAACTCATCCTGATTCACACTGGTGGAAGCTGCAACCGTATAACAGTTTGATACCAGAAAATCAAAATCAAACAGCTGCTCCTCAGAATACATTATACTCGCATTTATCGGTGGCACGGTAGCCGGAACACTCCCCTCAGTAGTAGCAGATGTTTCATCCGGGCTTTGACTATCACATACATCCGTTGCCGTTGCAGTCTCAGCAGTGTTTTTAAGCTCCGTATATGTGGTTTCCACCTGAGAAGACCCATTATTCTGCCAATACTCTGTGCTATCATTTTTATTAACAGAATAAAGCATGGGAATAAACTCATAAATAAGCTTATCCTCTTCACCCTTTTGACTACAAAATGGTATCAGCTCACATTTTACAGTGTTAAACAATATTTTTCCAATACCCTCATAGCATGTTGCAACAAAAAGGACAAACAGAAGAAATACAGCACTTATAAAATATACAATTTTATCACTTAACCTTACCATATTTCAATATATGATGAGGGACAGCTTATAATTCGAAAAATCTGTTGATGGCTTCTGAAATCGTATAGCTCACACGTTTTACCATCTCATCAATATTCTTAGGAGTCACATACATATTAGACAATTCCGGGTCCGTGATGCTTCTGCCCACTATGGCAGGTACTGAGATAACCGTGGGAACCCCTACAGCAATCACCTTAACACCTATTGTATCCTGGGTCAGCTTCATTCTATTGTTATTCACTCCAGAGCCGGGAGAGATACCCGTATCACATATTTGAATGGTTGAGCCCAGTCTGGACGGCTCCCTTGCCGCAAGAGCATCTACAGCAATCACTATATCAGGATTAATTTCCTTGCACAAGGCTTTCAGTATTGATTGAGATTCAATACCGGTTTGTGCCATTACCCCCGGACTTATGGCACTAAGCTCCCTTACATTTTTGACCAAGCCCTCAGACAACAGATGTCTGGTAATATATAAATTATCCACCGTAAAGGGACCCAATGCATCTGAGGTAACACCTCTGTTACCAAGTCCTACCACAAGTATTTTCTTTGAAGAACCCACCATATCCTCCAAATGCTTGTGAAGAAGCACCACCATAGGCTCATGTATCTCCTCATCGCCCTTTCTTAACTCCTTACTTTCAAGGGTTACATACCTTCCTATCGGTTTTCCAAGAATTTCTGAGCCCTCATCATCCGCAACCTCTATCAAGGTTTCATTAATTTTTTCATCCTCGTAGGACTTGGCATATACATTAACTCCTTTTATATCCTCATTATGCCCTATATCATCCCTAAGCTCCAGGGCAAGGTCCGTTCTGATTCTTCTATCTATCTCCATAAAAAATACTCCTTATCATACTAAGGAGTATTTTCTGTAAATTATATTATTTTATTCCTAATCAATGCATCAACTATTCTTTCTACGCTTTCCTCAACAGTTGTGTCGTTACAGTCAACAATCACATCCGCATACTGTTCATACAGAGGACTTCTCTCATTGTAAACATCCACAAGGGTTTTGCCATCCTTCATGGCAATTCCTCTGGTTTTAATGTTGTTCACCCTCCTGACTATCTCATCACAGGACAATTGAATATAAACAATGGTGCCTGTTGCCTTCATATGTGCCATTGCCTTAGCTCCATAGACAGCACTGCCACCTGTTGCAATAATGGTATCACTGACTTCAATACCGGAAATAACCTCATCCTCGATTGCCAAAAATTCATATATCCCATTTTCATTTATAATCTCATAGAGCTTTTTCCCCTGTTTTTGCTGAATCACAAGGTCTGCGTCCATAAAAGCATAATTAAGTGCCTTTGCAAGCAATACACCAATTGTACTTTTGCCGGCTCCGGGCATTCCGATTAAAACTATATTATTCATTTGTATTCTCCTACTATTATATCTGATGTCTTACAACCTTATACTCATCATCCGACTTGTAATATGGGCAGTTAAAAAATTTATCTGAAAAAAGTCTTGCCGCATCATCCTCGTCCATGTTCACATCACATACATAGCCCTCATAATCCTCATCATAGACATAATAATTACATGTATCACAGCTGCTTTGTACTGTTTTTTCACTCTTTTTCATTATTCAAACACCACCTGACAATCAGTTATATCACAGATCTCGTTCCATTTATCCTTTTGAGTTTCCTCATACACACCAACCACAGTATAGCCTGCCAAAGCAGCCGTCTGCATGGCATGCAGCGAATCCTCGAATACTACACTTTCCGATATCAGCGTACCCATTCTCTCGCAGGCAAGATGAAACACATCCGGCTTTGCCTTGGTTGCTCCTGCCATATCACAATTAACAATCGCTGTCATGTCCTCATATATTCCAAGCCTCTTTAGACAAGACTCACTCATAAGAATGTCATTGGCTGTTGCAACAGACAGCTTATAGCCCATTTTCTTCAAATGCTTTACCAGCTCATAAACTCCCGGCTTAAGCGGAATACTCTCCCTGTAATACACCCCTGCCAGTGACTTAAACTCCTCCTCTATCTCTCTGGGAGTCTGCTTAGTATGATAATCCTCATATAAATATTCGGCTGCAAGGGGAATTGTAAGCGTTCGGATTTTATCATGAAAATCCGGCTTTGGTTCAACGCCTATCCTTTTCAAATATTCTAAATCCAGACTTCCCCACATGCCCATACTGTCAATTAGTGTTCCGTCCATATCAAATATGATTCCCTTTTTCCCTTCCAGAACACTTTCTAATTTATCTAATAAATGTTGTATATCCTTC
>JBJENB010000120.1:0-6689 GCA_051879975.1 Wujia sp. | reverse complement strand
TCTCTAGCTCAAGAGCCAGGTACTGCTCCTGAATCTTACGCTCCAAAGAATCAAGGAAGGTTGTCTCATCCAGTCCTACATTGAATACGTTATTCTTAATGAGCTGCTGAGTAATTGTACTTGCTCCCTCATTAAATTGACCGGTAGAAATGCCCTTAAATGCAGCTCTGAATATACCCTTTACATCTATTCCATTATGTGTCCAGAATCTTTCATCCTCAATCGCTACAAATGCATTGACCAGATCTTCAGGAATCTCTTCATAGTAAACATATACTCTATTTGAATCAATGGTCGATATCTCTCTTGTAACATTTCCATTCTGGTCATATATAACAGTTTTAAAGCCCTTTGGAACAATATTGATATCCTTAACATCAGGAGCATTATCCAGTATACCCTTCATCATTCCAAACACAGCTCCGGCTCCTGCTATAATAACCGTTATCATAAGTACAAGTATTACCTTAAATATATTTACAAGTACTTTTCTTTTTAATCTCTGAGACTTCGAAACAAGCTTTTTCTGCTTACTCATGGTCTCAAGTTTTGAATAGCCCACTTAGCTACCTCCCTCTGTGCTTATAGCATCAACTCAATCATTCAGAATTATATCAAATTATACCCTTAATTACAAGTCTATGTAAGCCACAAACAAACTCCTAACAAAAAATAATAAAGTATTAATAATTCTTAACATTTCTAAAAAATATATACAATTAGGCTAAAATATTCGAACTATACAATTTTGTCTGTTTATGGTATAATCTCGAAATGATATTATGTTTTCTAAGGAGGTTTACATAAATGCGAGGATATGTCGGAATCGGACAATCTGATTCTGTTGAAGAAGCAGTTTCAGAGGCAACCCAAGGGCTAAAAAATGCAGACCTTATCATTATGACTGCCCCATACGCAATTGCTGCCACTGCTGCTTCCCTGTTACATGAAAAATACCCTCACACTCCAATAATCGGAACTACCGGTTCTTATATAGGCAAAGGGACAATTTGCAAAGCCGGGCTTATGGTTGTTGGTTTTGCAGGTGTAACGGTTGTAACAGGCGTAATTGATGATGTAAAGAATGCGCCTATTGCTTCTATCAGACAAATTGAAGAAGATGCCAAGAAAATTGATGCCGGAACGAATAATACAATTTGCATGGAATTCATAACCGGCGATGAGGAAAAAACCCTTTCGACCTTGAATTCAGTTTTATCCAGATATGATATTGGATTAATCGGAGGTTCCTCACACGGAGTTCCACTTGGCGAGAAACATATGGTAATCTATAATGGCAAAATATATAACAGAAGCTGTGTATATGCCTTTGTTAAGAATAATGCAGGTAAAATTAAGCTGTTTAAAGAGAATATATACGAAAAGCTCAGTAATCGTGCACATCATGCTACTCTCGTTGACACCAACACCAAGTCTTTATTCCAGATAGATGGTTTACCGGCCTACGAGGTATACTCAGTGGAAACAGGCTATGAAAAGGAAGAGGTTGTAGACCATATGCTTACCAATCCTCTTGGAAGAGCCATCGGTGATGAGATTTATTTATCTGCCACCAAAACTCTCGATTCCAACGGAGTAATGTTTAACGGTAAAGCCATATTTGATAACGACAGTATTTATATAATGAAGCTTGCTGATTATCAGCAGATACATCAGGCTTTTATCGATGATATCCGTAAATCCATGAATCGTGTCTCCATGGTATATGGCGTAGAATGTCTAAACCGTCTTAAGCTTTTTGAAAACGAAGCATATACGAATACATATTTGGAAAGCATGTCAGAGCTTGGAATGTATGCCGCCCATCTAACCTATGGCCAGCAGTTCAATTCACAGCATATGAATCAAACCCTGGTATGTGCAGTGTTTGAGTAAGGAGGCAATCATGTTTAAGAAAAAAAATGTCACCCATGCGGTGACTGAAGATACCGAAAAAATAGTTGCTGTAGCTGATAGCATATACCCTATCTCATATATGTCAAAAAGCCTTAAGGAAACAAGGAAGGCTCTTATTCAGGAGGATGCCAACACCTTCCGTCAGATTAGCGACATTCAGGGTTCTTTTGACGGAATCCTTGAGCAGTCCGACAACGTAGCCAGCGGAATGGAGGTTATCAAAGATAAGTTCAGCAATATCGTAAATGTATCCTCTGAAATTGAAGGCAGTGTAAACGAAGTGCTCAATGCAACGAACCAGGCAAGCGATAATGTAGATAACCTAAGTGAAAGCTCAGCCAATGTTGTAAGGGATTTTGATAGTGTCATTCAGGTTTTGAGTAAATTCAAGAATAGCTTTGATGAAATTCAGGAAACCATGTCAGGCATTATAGGAATTGCCAACCAGACAAACATGCTGTCTCTTAATGCTTCTATAGAGGCTGCAAGAGCCGGTGAGCACGGTCTTGGCTTTGCGGTTGTCGCTACCCAGGTCAGCACACTTTCCACAGAGATTAAGAAGCTTGTAGATACTGTAAACGCTAATATGGCAATGCTGTCCCAGGATGCAGAGGAGCTTAACCAATATCTCGAGAAAGCAAGTCAGATGCTCAACAAGGAGCAGGAACAGGTTTCAAAAACCAACGTTTTGTTCAATAATATCAAAACCTCAGTAGGCGGTCTTATGAATGTTCAGGCAGCTATTTCAGAATATGTTGAAGATTGCAACAATACAGCAGATATGATTCAAAGGGATATACTCCAGGCAAAGGACAGCTACATAGGTGTGTCTGAGAATATCAATCAGCTATCCTCAGATCTTACAAAGAAAAATGTACTTTATGAGGACATGAATAACTTTCTCGAACAGATTAATCCAATTGTTGAAGAGGTTAAACGGATTGCCAGATAAAATACATCTTTACCTATACACAGCCCAAAGCTTTTCACTGAGCTCTTGGGCTGTTTTTTCTATTAAATTTTCCATATCCTCAAGCTTCAGAACCTTAGGTTCATCGCTCTTATATCTGCTTTCACTCCCTTTGATGATTAAGCTTCGCATATCCGACAATTTATCCAGAACCTCCGGGATGTGTATTCCTCCTATTATAGGAAGCTTAAGCCACCCTTTTTCACCAATAACAGGTACAACTATATCCTTCTCCACTATCCCATATCTGTCAAGTATATATGGATTCATTTTGTCGTAATCACCATAGTATAATTCATCTGAAAAAAATATCCGGATGTCATATACCTTTCCGTCTTCAACCATATACACCTTTTGGACTTCCTCGTACCAAATTGCCGGTTTATTGTCCACAGTCATAAACCTGAAATGCCTGGTCCAGTATTGTTCAAGATATTGTACATCCAGATACAGATGGCTATAATACCCAAAGACATATGGTTCCGAAAGTCTATCTCCATGCTCCTCCAGAAAAATGCCAAGTTCCGGCTTCCTGACAAATTTTTTGAAGCTCTCATCACTCCAATAATGACTTTCCTTCTTATCAGTACGTTTTCTTGTATCAGGAATAACACTTCCCAGTTTAAATTGTTCAATAAAGTCTTCGTCCTTAATGTTGCAAATTTCTAATATTCTCTTGGCAACAGCAAGATGCATCACATAACCCGGCATAATCTCACCCCTGCCAGGATATTCTCGTCAAGAAATATATTATCCAATCTGATATCACTCCTTACCTGTACCGAAGGCAATTCAACTCTTTCATAGGCTGCATTATCAGGCTTCTTTGAAGAGCTTGAATCCACCGTTTCATATTTCTTAAGACTGTCGGCACTATAGCAAAGAATACCACGCATAATCTGCAATATATTGTATCTGGTTGATTTATCAGACTTAACATACTCCTCCGTTGTATCTGTATGTCTCTTAATATTATGGCAGCTTACAAATATGTCGCTCATATTTCCCAAGCCTCTCCTGATAAATAATCTGGCAAAGTTTTTTAATGCGTTGTTAGTGTCTGATCCTTCAAAGCTATCAGCCTGAACTCGTTCACCTACGGAAACAGCATAAACATAAGTGTCTTTGCTGACCTTTATATGACTAATAAAAGAGTAAACCGCAAGTGAGATTCCCCATGTATGAGCAGGAAATACGATACCAACACTGTCAGCGTCGATAACCTCTCCCTGGTAGTCCGAAAATTTCATAAGCCTACAGTTACCCAAACCGTTCTTGATTTGAAGAGCAACCGCTCTTCCCTCATCCATCTTGAAAAAATGCCCCTTAGAAGGAAGCGTATCCATATCTGAAGCATAGAAAATATATTTTATCTTGTTGTACATCCCCATTTATCTCCTATCGGCAATTGAATCATAAAATGTTTTAAATGAATATCTCAAATACTCATATTTGTCCATGTTAAGATTTTTATCTATTGCATCGCTCTTACGCTCTGCCATCTGAATAATTCCACCAATGGCTGACCATATATACAGTACTGTCGGTCTTAAATCAATATCCTTCCTGATAATATTCTTCTTCTGCCCCCTCTCCAGAAAACCCATAATCAGTTCATCCAGCTTTGCAAACATCAGAGTTCCATCTGTCGCACCATTTTTCTTCCTACTGTTGGTCATCTGAACCTCTCCCAGGAGACTAGAATAATATTTGGGGTACTTCTCAGCGAAGCTTACCAGACATTCACACAAGCCATAGTAACAGCTTTCAAAATCCTCCTCCACGAGTCTCAGCTCCAGTTCTCCTATTAATATGTTTATATGGTCTTGAACAATGGCATTAAAAATATCTTCCTTACATCGAAAATAAACATAAATCGTCGACTTACTGTAATCTGCCTGTCTGGCAATATCATCCATAGTCGTCTTGTCTATTCCCTTCGTTTCAAATAACTCCCTTGCCGCGGTGACAATATTGTCACGATTAAATTGTTCCAGAGCCTCCCTTTTACGAGCTCCCATGTCAAACCTCTCAAAATCGTACTTTAAGTTTGATTTAAATACTTATATTTTATATTCCAGACTAATATAACATTTATTGTACTCTTAGTTCGATTTTTTGTCAATATTATTCCGCATTACTTTTAACAATTTTTTCTCCATTCTGCTAACCTGAACCTGACTGATTCCAAGTGTAGCCGCCACCTCATTCTGTGTACAATCCTGAAAATACCTCATGGTAATAAGCTTCTTCTGATTATCATCCAAATTGCACATAGCCTGCTCAACAAGAAGCTTATTCATGGTATCCTGCGCTATTTCCTCTGCGCTATCCTCATCCGCAAGCTTATCAATCAGATATGTCTCATTTTCATCATGTCCATATACTGTCTGATATATAGACTCCACTTCTCTGTTTGCCTCAGATGCTAGCACGATATCCTCCTCCGACAGTCCTGTTTCCTCGGAAAGCTCCTGTATCGTTGCCTCTCTTCCTAACTTAAGCATTAACCTCTCTCTCGCCTGACTGATATGATATCCGTTTTGTTTTAATATTCTTGATACCTTTATCATTCCATTATCTCTAAGAAACCTTTTAATTTCGCCGGATATCAGTGGTACAGCATAGGTTGAAAACCTTACATCATAGGATTGCTCAAACCTGTCTATTGCCTTCAATAAACCGATACATCCAATCTGATAAATCTCCTCCAGGTCATATCCTCGTCCAATAAATCTTCTGGCTATACTCCACACTAAGCCTGTATTATCTGAAACTATTTTTTCCTTTGCAGCTTTATCCCCTTCTCTCGCAAGTTCAAATAGTTCCATTTCATTCATTTATTCAAATTGATGCTTGGATGCACCTATCTCCTTCCACATTTTTACTACAGTCCCCTGACCATATGTAGACTCCACAACCAAATCATCCATAAAAGCCTCCATAAAAGAGAAGCCCATACCTGAACGGTCTTCATCCGGTCTCGTTGTATACATGGGTTCCATAGCCTTGCTGACGTCCTCTATTCCAACCCCCATATCTGATATTTCAAGATATATGTTTCTTCCCGTAACCTTTGCCTTGATTCTTATAATTCCATCCTCTCTTCCATAACCATGTATAATAGAATTGGTTACTGCCTCTGATACTGCAGTCTTTACATCTGACAATTCTTCAAGAGTTGGATTTGTATCCGTAATAAAAGCCGCTATAACCATTCTGGCAAAGCTCTCATTTCTCGCAGTGCTGTTAAATTCTACAAGCATTTCGTTAGTATTACTCATAGTAGCCTCCTTCTAATAATTCATTTATTATGTCCTCCTTGGTATCCTTGCGGATTACGATCCGATATATACCTGACATTGTCAGTATTTTATCTATAGTGTCATTGACGTTAACAACAAACACCTTCCCCCCGGAGTCGTGTACCCTTCTGAATCTCCCGGTAATCAAACCTATCCCGGAGCTGTCCATAAATTCTGTTTTCCCAAAATCAAATATCAGATATTCTATTTTTCCCTCCTCAAAGGCTATCTCAGATTTTTTCTTTATTCTCTCTGCTGAATAGTGATCCAGTTCCTTTGGCAAATAGTAAATCATAACTCCATTACTAACCTCATAGTTACACATATAATGACCTCCCGATGGTTTTAAAGTATTCAAAACGCAAAGAAAGCGAAACATAATATGTTTCGCTTTCTTTAGTAATTCATTATTTTTAATCTATATTGTATGGCTATTCATTATTTATCATGTTCTGCAAATCCTCGTCAGACATACCATTCTGAACCTGTGAATAGTC
>JBJENB010000119.1:0-1797 GCA_051879975.1 Wujia sp. | reverse complement strand
ATATAGTCACCTTGTCCTTAAGCGTAAAGTATCCATCTGATAGATCATCAGAAGTAATCTGACCATCACTATTTATGTCTTCGGCAATACCACTTAGATTCTCACCATATCCTCCCCAGTATGCGCCCCTGAAATTCTCAGGCTTAAATTCCAGCTTAATGGTTGATTTCTGTGTATCATTGTCAACATCCACAGCATCCACAACATTTACCTTGGCATAATATAAATCTCCGCTGCTTGCCTGAACTAAAACAAGCTTATCTGAGGTATCACTTCCGTCCCACACATAGCTTGTATTATGATCACAACCATAATAAGACATATCTGAAACAGTATCGCTGAACACAACCTCTGTCTTTCCGGTTGCATCCACCTCTACCTCCCAGTTGATAAGTCCCTTTTCCTCATCAACGGTTCCAACTTTTTTCTTAACCTTGTCTCCTGTATCAGGTTCCGTATAGCTGTAGAATACTCTTGCACTGCCACTTTCAGTCTTATCATCAACAGTTAAATGGTAATAGTTAGTATATTCGTCGTTCCAATCATTAACGGTTCTATCCTTATAACTGCCGATGGTTTTATATTCAATGGTTACAACCAATGCTTTATCTGCCGTAAGGGATGCTGCAAGTCCGGTAAACTGTACCTGCATGTACTTTATATCACCATTCCAATTGGTTCCATCATCCGGATATGAAATTGCATATTTGCCAGTCAAATTCACAGGTGTATTATCGCTTCTGGCAGCGGATACAGTAACACTACCACTACCATCTACAAACTGCTTTCCCTTTGCACCTACCTCTATGCTATCCAGATATGTAACAACATCTGCACCCTTAGGTATGGTAATTGTAGTCTTCCATGGAAGGAGTAACTCGCCCTCATTATCCTCGCCATAGGTTGTATCTTCTATAACGGGTGGTACTGAGGTATCTGCTGTAGAAACCTTAACCGCATATTTTGAACCCATGGTCACAGATGGCTCCGCTGTATCCTTATATGTATCCTTAACCAATTCCGCCTTATTCTTATAGGTATTAATACCTGTTGCATTGGCAGGAATTGAGGTTTTATACTCTATCGTTATTTCACCCGTTGTTCCCTCAGGAAATGTATAACTATCTGCTGTTCCCTCAATCACAGTCTTTAAGCCGGCTTGTATATCTTCACTTCCTCCTGTTACTGTAACCGAATCTGCAACAAGGGTAAGATTACTATCCAAGGTATCAGTAAATACATATCCGGCTATATCGTATGGGTCAGAGCCGGCGTTAATTGTAATTTTCCAGGTTATCTGTCCGTTTTCTTCATCCTTAGTACCTTCCTTAGCAACAAGGTCCTTCTTGACTGAGAAATCATTTATATAATCGTATGTCTTCTTTGTGGAATCCAAATACATATCATAGTCATTATACTTAGCAGTAATTGTATTGTCCAAGCCATAAAAGTTTCCATCCCTGCTATTTGCGTTTGCAAGAGCTGCCTCTGAAACCGTGCATGAATACTTAATCTCTACTGTGGTATTAGCCGGTATATTATCTACTGTGAAATCAACCCTGTTAGCTCCGTCATCTACGCTAGGAGTAACAGTTGCACCTCCATTTACAACCAGAGACGAACTGTCATATTCAAGATATCTTCCCATTGAATCCTTAACTGTAACACCACTCACCGGATATGAGTTATTGTTTTGGGCAGTAATTGTGTATTCAATACTTCTTGTTTCCGGATTATATGTACCTGCCGTTTTATCAACATCCACACCCTTATAGACTGCATCCTTTTTATCCAGAT
>JBJENB010000118.1:0-1804 GCA_051879975.1 Wujia sp. | reverse complement strand
TATCCTATGCCCTCCTTTGTATAGCTTATCTCTCCTGAAACAGGCTTATTTAATTTCAATAGGCTTTTTAGAAGCGTGCTTTTTCCGGCTCCGTTCTCACCTATAATACATACATATTGCCCCTCTTCGACCTGAAAATTTATATCCTTAACTATAACCTTATTCTCATATCCTATCGAAAGATTGGTAACACTTAGGATTGACATTGTAGTATGAACTTCGTTCATAGCGGTTCCTCCTCCTATTGCAACGCCTGCCTGAGAATCTCAAGGTTGTCATTCATTATAGATATATACGTTGTACCTTCCGCAATATCATTTTTAGTTACGGACTGCATGGAATCTAATACCAATATTTCCTGATTTCCCGCTGCCGTGTTGTCAATAATTGTCTGGGCTATCTTCTTATCGGAGCTCTCAATAACGATTACATTATCCAATGAAAGCTCGTCTACCTTTCCTGCAAGGAAGGTTATGGTTTCAAAGCTTGCCTCAGTCTCAGCTGAACAGCCTGCAAATGCGGCATAATAATCTATCCCATAGTCATCAAACATATATCTGAAAGGAAATCTGTCACCAAATATCAGAGTGTTGTATTTACCCTCATCAACTGTAGCTTGATATCTGTTATCAAGCTCCTTTAGATTGTCGATGTATGCGCTGCTGTTTTCCTTGTATGCAGAAGCATTGTCCTTATCTATCTCACATAAAGCTTCTGTAAGGGCATTCACAAATATCTCTGCATTTTTGAGTGAAAGCCATACATGCTCATCATACTCTGCCTCTTCATGCTCCGTATCAGCCTCATGGTCATGGTCTTCTCCCTGCATACCCTCTATATGTTCTTCCTCCTTGGCGTCCTGACCAAGTATTTCAAGGAGATTTATAACCTTCATATTCTTATTGGTTGCCCCTGCCAGGGCGTCATCTACCCAACTGTCAGACTCTCCCCCAACATAAACAAATAAATTACAGGTAGAAATCTTTACAATATCATTTGCTGTAGGCTGAAAGCTATGCATATCAACTCCACTGTCCAACAGCATGATAAGCTCATAATCAGAGCTTTTATCCCCAAGTATTTGCCTTACCCAGTCATACTCCGGAAAATTCGTACACACAATGGTGTATTTCTTATCAGACAATCCTATATTACTGATGCCACAGCCCGATAATGTCATCAAAGCTAGCAACAATATCAGACTTAACACGAATACTTTTTTATTTTTCATTTTTTTCTCCTCTATACTAACGAATCCGCTTTGCGGTTTCGATTATTATGATTATACATAAGGTAATCCATACTTTCACGCAGCCATTATACTGCATAAAAATACATCAATAACCAAAACAAAAATCAATTCAAAATCTTATCTCTTAAAATAATTGGAGTTTTCTCTGCAATATAACATGAATACAAAGTATTGCAGAGCTGTGCTGATACGCACATCAAGACTAATAATACACATGCGACAGCTGCCACACTAATCTTCTGCAAAGTGTTTTCTGCTTCCAACAATTGCTCGCATATAGGGCAGGCTTCACCTGCACAATCATGGTTGGTGTTATGGGAAATGAACAGGACAGAGCAAACCATCGCGCACAATATTATCAATGCCATAAATAACGCCATAGGCTTAATTGTCCTGTTCATTTCCACACCTCACCTTTATTTCTGTGTCTAATTTGCAAGTCATTTGCAAATACCATAGCACTAGAAATATAATAAGTCAATAGTGAATTTATTGGAAGATGGAGTAAATTTACTGTCAGTTGGAAATGGTTAGAGTTCACCTAAGACAAAT
>JBJENB010000117.1:0-6824 GCA_051879975.1 Wujia sp. | reverse complement strand
ATGTGGATAAAACCTGTCAGAAGATATATGATAAGATTACTGACTCTGCAAAGGATCTGGTATCAACAGGTAACGAAATTTCCAAGAAATACGGAGTTCCCATTGTCAACAAGAGAATATCGGTCACTCCTATAGCCTTGGTAGGTGGGGCGTGCTGTAAGACCTCTGATGATTTTGTTAAGCTTGCAAAGGCTCTGGATCAGGCTGCCAATACTGTTGGAGTAAACTTTATCGGTGGTTATTCGGCTCTTGTTTCTAAGGGAATGACAAAGGCAGATGAGCTTTTGATAAGGTCAATTCCAAAGGCTCTTGCTGAGACAAGCAAGGTGTGCAGCTCTGTAAACACAGGCTCAACTAAGACGGGTATCAATATGGATGCCGTTAAGCTTTTAGGAGAGATTATCAAGGAAACAGCCGAGCTTACCAAGGATGAGGACTCAATCGGCTGTGCAAAGTTTGTTGTATTTTGTAATGCTCCTGATGACAATCCGTTTATGGCCGGTGCGTTTCATGGTGTTACCGAGGCAGACAGAATAATAAATGTAGGTGTCAGCGGTCCGGGAGTAGTGAAGGCTGCAATTGAAACCGTAAGAGGAGAAAATTTTGAGGTTCTCTGTGAAACCATCAAGAAAACAGCATTTAAGATTACCCGTGTTGGTCAGCTTGTTGCCAAGGAGGCATCCGAGAGACTGGGTATTCCTTTTGGAATTATTGATTTGTCTCTTGCTCCGACTCCGGCAGTGGGAGATAGTGTAGGTGAGATTCTTGAGGAAATAGGACTTGAATTTTCGGGAGCCCCGGGAACAACAGCTGCTTTGGCTATGCTTAATGACCAGGTTAAGAAGGGCGGTGTTATGGCTTCATCTTATGTCGGTGGCTTAAGCGGTGCATTCATCCCTGTAAGTGAGGACCAGAGGATGATAGATGCGGTAGCGGCAGGTGCCCTTACCATAGAGAAGCTTGAAGCAATGACCTGCGTGTGCTCTGTAGGTCTTGATATGCTTGCTATTCCCGGTAATACGAAAGCAACCACAATTTCCGGAATTATTGCAGACGAAATGGCACTTGGTATGGTTAATCAGAAGACAACTGCTGTTCGAATAATACCGGTTATCGGCAAGGGTGTGGGTGAGAAGGCAGAGTTTGGAGGACTTCTTGGATATGCACCGATTATGCCGGTTAATAATTATTCCTGTGATGCATTTATCAATCGCGGTGGTAGAATACCAGCTCCAATTCATAGCTTTAAAAATTAAATTCAGAGGATTGTTATATGGCAAAATTAGCTTTATCTGAAAGGATTCTCATGACTGTTGAGAAGCCGGCAAGATATATAGGCAATGAAGTTAATATTGTGAAGAAGGATTTAAAGGATATAGACATCAGGGTGGCAATGTGCTTCCCTGATGTTTATGAAATTGGCATGTCTTATCTGGGAATGCAAATTCTCTATGATATGTTTAACAGAAGAAAGGATACCTATTGTGAGAGGGTATTTAGTCCTTGGCCGGATTTGGATAGAATTATGAGAGAGGAAAATATTCCTCTTTTTTCACTTGAAACCCAGAGCCCAATCAGGGATTTTGACTGGCTTGCAATTACCATTCAATATGAAATGTGTTATACCAATATTCTTCAGGTAATAGATTTATCCGGTATACCTTTACTTGCTAAGGATAGAACAAAGTCTGACCCATTTGTTATCGGAGGGGGACCTTGTACTGTAAATCCTGAGCCGATTGCTGATTTTTTTGACTTTTTTTATATCGGTGAGGGTGAAACCTCCTATGATGAGCTGCTTAATCTTTATAAGGACTATCAGAAAAGCGATATGTCCAGAGAGGAATTTATGAGAAAAGCTGCTCAGGTGCCCGGTATCTATGTCCCTTCACTCTATGAGGTAACCTACAGGGAGGATGGTACAATTTTTAGAATATCGCCTAAGTATGAGGATGTTCCTGAGAAGATTAAAAGACAGGTGGTTGTGGATTTTGAAAATGTCTCCTATCCTATGAAGCCTGTTGTACCATATATTCGAGCTACGCAGGACAGAGTATGCCTTGAAATAATGAGGGGCTGTATAAGAGGCTGTCGCTTCTGTCAGGCAGGAATGATTTACAGACCAACAAGACAGAAAAATGTTGAGATGTTAAAGAAATATGCAAGAACTATGCTGGATAATACCGGTTATGAGGAAATTTCACTTAGCTCTTTAAGTTCCAGTGATTATGAGCAGCTGGACGAGCTGCTTACTTATCTGATAACCCTTAAGGAAACTGATCATGTAAATATTTCTCTTCCTTCTCTTAGAATAGATGCGTTTTCTCTTGATGTAATGAGCAAGGTACAGGATATCAGAAAGAGCTCACTGACCTTTGCATCTGAGGCAGGAACCCAGAGACTTCGTGATGTAATTAATAAGGGAATCACTGAGGAAAATTTGCTGGAGGGAAGCAGACAGGCTTTTTTAGGTGGATGGGATAAGGTAAAGCTTTATTTTATGCTGGGACTTCCTACGGAAACGGATGAGGACCTTCTTGGAATTGCAGAGCTTAGTGAAAAAATTTCCGAGGTGTATTTTGATACTGTACCTAGAGAAAAAAGAAACGGAAGAGTTATGATTACTGCTTCGTCATCATATTTTGTACCGAAACCATTTACACCATTTCAATGGGCACCAATGATATCACCGGAGGAATTTATAAGGAGAGCACATTTTGTAAAGGATTCCTTTATGCAGCAGAAGAATAAGAAAAGCTTAAAATTTACCTACCACGATGCAGGTATATCTATTCTTGAAGGTGTTCTTGCAAGAGGCGACAGAAGACTGTGTAAGGCAATATATGAGGTATATCAAAAGGGAGCTATATTTGATGCATGGACAGAGTATTTTGACATGAACAGATATACAGAAGCCTTTGATGCGCTTGATATTGATATGAATTTCTATACTGCAAGGGAGAGAGATGTGGATGAGATTTTTCCCTGGGATCATATAGATGCAGGAGTCACAAAGAGCTTCCTTAAGAAGGAATGGCAGAGGGCTAAGGAGGGAGTTGTGACTCCAAACTGCAGAGCAAATTGTCAGGGCTGTGGCTCCGCCTTATATGGAGGAGGTGTTTGCTTTGAAGCTAAGAATTAAATATAAAAAGACCGGAGTGCTTCGATTTATCGGACATCTGGATGTGATGAGATTTTATCAGAAGGCAATAAGAAGGGCAAAGCTGGATGTTGCTTATTCTCAGGGCTTTTCTCCTCATCAGATTATATCCTTTGCTGCGCCCATGCCACTGGGAATGACCTCGGAGGGAGAGTATTTTGACGGAGAATTTCATTCGGTTATCTCCACAGAGGATATGATGAACAGATTAAATGCAACCATGCCGGAGGGAATGGGAGTATTGGATATTGTTAGGCTTCCTGATACTGCCAAGCCGGCTATGTCTGTTGTAACTGCATCGGATTATTATATATACATGAATGAAGAGGCAGTGGCAGATAGGGTAATTATTCTTAAGGAGAAAATTAATGAAATAATAGCTTTGGAAAAGCTTGAGATAGTAAAGAAGACAAAAACCAAAGAGGAGTTGTCGGATATAAAGCCACTTATATATGAATTAAAAGCATATAAGGATGGATTATATATGCTTCTTGCATCGGGAAGTAAGGATAATCTAAAGCCGGAGCTGGTAATCGAGGCAATGTGTGGTTATTGTGGTATGGAATATAATAGATTTGATTACATGATACACCGACTTGAAACATATATGGGAGACAGAGATAAGCTTGAGCCGTTGTCGGCAGCAGGAGAGAGATTTTAATGAATCACAAATACATTATTACCAATATAAAAAATCAGACAATGGGCTTTCATCTGATAGATGGAAAAACAGATTCTATAACATGCTATCAGGAGGATTCCATTGTAGGTAATGTTTATATGGGAAGAATATCTAACATTGTAGAAAATATTGGTGCCATTTTTGTTGATATTAAAAATGGTGAAAGCTGTTATCTTGCCATGGAGGATTATATTCCGGAAAAAAAGCCCAGAGTAGATGATTTGGTATTAGTGCAGGTTGTCAAGGATAGAATAAAGACAAAGCAGGCAAATGTAACAACCAATATATCCATTACAGGTGATTATGTAATTGTTCAGGCTAATGGTGTGGTTGGAGCTTCCAACAAGAGTAAATCTATAGCTGAAAAGGAAAATAAAAAAGAATTCGTACGACAGATAATAAATGATTTTGATAATACCAAAAAATGTATTGATATCCATTATGGGGCCATAATAAGAACAGAAGCCTTTCAGGTTTCTGAGGAGGAATTAAAAAAAGAAACCGTAAGATTATTATGTCAACTAGACGACATGATTAATTTATCTAAATACTCCAAAAGTTATTCCTGCCTGCTTCATAAAGAATCAAAATATGTAGCAGATGCAATGTTTTATAATAGGACAGCTGATGCTGCTGTCATTACAGACCTTCAAGAGGTGTATGACCACATTATTGACACTCTGAATAATGCGGCAGGCTTGGATCATGTAACCCTGTATAAGGATGAGTCTATTTCCTTAGCTTCACTTTACAACCTGAACGTAGCTGTTGATAAGGCATTGTCCCAAAAAGCTTTTCTGAAGTCCGGAGCATATCTTGTTATAGAACCTACGGAAGCAATGGTAGTTATTGATGTAAACAGTGGAAAGGCCATCAAGGGCAAATGCTCTGAGGAGGCAATTCTTAAAATAAATATGGAAGCGGCTAAGGAAATCGCCAGACAATTAAGGATAAGAAATCTCAGTGGAATGATTTTAATTGATTTTATAAGTATGAAAAGCAGTGCCAATAATGACATACTCATGGAGGAGCTGAGGAAGGAAGTTTTATTTGACAGGATACCTACATTGGTTGTGGATATGACTAAGCTTGGCATTGTTGAGGTGACGAGAAAGAAGCTTCATAAACCAATTTATGAAATAATAAGATTATAAATAATTTAATATTTTCTTGACATTCAGATTTTGGAATGGTACACTATCTGAGTGTGCCGCACAGTGAGGTACAAGTCTGCAATTATGCAGCACCGTAGCTGGCGAGTAATGATAATAGGAGGAAACCATATGTACGCTATAATAGCAACAGGCGGTAAGCAGTACAAGGTAGCTGAAGGAGATATCATTAAGGTAGAGAAGCTTAATGCAGAGGAAGGCTCAGAGGTAGCATTTGATGTCGTTGCAGTTAGCACTGATTCAGATATGCTCGTAGGAGAGGCTGCAAAGAAATCTTCAGTAAAGGCAACTGTTCTTGGCGAAGGTAAGGGTAAGAAGGTTGTTGTATACAAGTACAAGAGAAAGACCGGCTATCACAAGAAGCAGGGTCACAGACAGCCTTATACTCAGGTTAAGATTGAAGCAATTAATGCATAATTATTATGATTAAAGCAACTTTTTATAAAAATGGTGATTCTTATATTGGTTTTTCTGTGATAGGTCATGCCGGTTATGAAAATGCAGGAAAAGATATTGTTTGTGCAGGTGTATCTACATTAACGATTAATACCGTGAATGCGATTGAAGCCTTGACTGAAAACAGAATTAAGATTGATGTCGATGATATGGGTTCTATTAAGCTTCGATTTATAGGCGACTCAGATGAACAGGGACAGCTGCTTGTAAAAGCACTGGAGCTTGGAATGACAGGAATCATGAATGATTATGGTAAAAAGTATGTTGAAGTACACTACAAGGAGGTGTAACTATGTTAAAGATGAATTTACAGTTCTTTGCTCATAAGAAGGGAGTTGGTTCTACTAAAAACGGTAGAGACTCTGAGGCAAAGAGACTTGGTGCCAAGAGAGCTGACGGACAGTTCGTAAAGGCTGGAAACATATTATATAGACCGCGTGGAACTAAGATACATCCTGGTGTAAACGTTGGTCGTGGTGGAGATGACACATTATTTGCACTTGTTGATGGTGTTGTCAGATTCGAGAGAAAGGGTAGAGATAAGAAGCAGGTATCAATCTATCCAGTATCATCAGTTGAGTAATATTGATAAATTATGCCGGGATATTATTATCCCGGTATTATTTTTATATCATAAGAAAGTTTGAAGCGGATTTTTCCGCTTTGTTATGTGGAGGTAGGTATGTTTGCGGACAGAGCCAAAATATTTATAAGATCCGGTAAGGGTGGAGACGGACACGTATCCTTTCGTAGAGAGCTTTATGTGCCAAATGGTGGCCCTGATGGCGGAGACGGTGGAAAAGGTGGAGATGTAATCTTTGAGGTTGACCCTGGTCTCAACACGCTTACCGATTATAGACATATAAGAAAATATAAAGCAGAGGATGGACAGGAAGGTGGCAAAAAAAATTGCCATGGAGCTGACGGAGCCGATGTTATCCTTAAGGTTCCTGCCGGAACCGTTGTTAAGGATTTTGAAACCGGCAAGGTAATACTTGACATGTCCAATAAAACTGAGCCGGTAACCCTATTAAAGGGAGGCAGAGGTGGCAAGGGTAACAGACATTATGTTACGTCTGTTATGCAGGCACCTAAGTATGCTCAGCCGGGACAACCTGCAAAGGAAATGTGGGTTACATTGGAGCTTAAAATGATAGCAGATGTAGGTTTAGTGGGATTTCCGAATGTTGGTAAATCAACCTTCCTTTCCCGCATAACAAATGCAAAACCCAAGATAGCCAATTATCATTTTACTACCTTAAATCCGAATCTTGGAGTAGTCGATTTGGGAGATAAAAATAGTTTTGTAATAGCAGATATCCCCGGTATCATTGAGGGTGCGTCAGAGGGAGTA
>JBJENB010000116.1:0-6838 GCA_051879975.1 Wujia sp. | reverse complement strand
TTCTCACCTCATTTGCAGGCAGCATAGGAATAATTGGTATTGCGCTGATTCTGTCACTTTCGGATGGATTTAATAAATATATCAAGAGTGTTGAGGAGGATACCTTGTCCACCTATCCACTTCAGATAACCGATGAGTCCATTGATATGTCAGCTATGATGGGGATAATGCTTGGAGCTGATATGGAAAGCAAGGAAGAGCATGACATGGATAAGGTGTATTCTAATAACTTTATCGGTGATATGATGGATACCATGCTAGGCGAGGTAAAAATCAATGATATGATATCCTTCAGGGATTATATTGAAAATGGTGACGGGCAGCCGATTAAGGACTACAGCAGTGATATAATGTATACATACGGAATCACCATTAATGCGTATAAGGGTGATACTGACAATGAAATCTATCAGGTAAATCCAAGTACAGTAATGGGTGCAATCGGTTTTGAAAGCTATTCGGAGATGTCCAATATGGGTATGTACGGTTCGATGAATACGACTGATTGCTGGTCAGAGATTATTAGTAATCAGGAGTTATTAGATAGTCAATATGACATCGTACAGGGAAGATGGCCGGAGAGCTATGATGAGGTTATACTTGTAATTAATGGAAATAATGAGATTACAGATTATGAGTTATACACGCTGGGACTTAGAGATGTTAGCGAGCTCCAGCAGATGATGGCGGCAGCGTTTAAGGGCGAGAGCATTACATTTCCAAATACATCTTATACATATGATGAGTTATTAGGGCTTACCTTTAAGGTCATTCCTACATCCGATTTCTATCAGTATGATGCTGCAGCCGGACATTATGTAGATATGAGTGATGATGCGGCATATATGAAGGATAAGATTGACAATGGTATTGAGATTAAGATATCAGGTATTGTTAGACCAAATGAGGATGCTCCAATTCATTCCATAACTACCACCATAGGATATAGACATGATTTGGTGGAGGCTCTTATGGATATGGCTGTAAACAGCGAGGTAGGTAAGGCACAATTAGAGAATCCGGATATAAATGTATTTACAGGATATGAATTTGGTAAGGACATAAACGAGGTAGCACAGGAGGAAGCAGATGTTGCAATGCAGGAGCTTTTGGCATCTATGGGTATGGAAGGAATGACTGAGGAGGATATGATGGCAGCCATGGCTGATATGTCAGAGGAAGAGCTTGCACAATTCATGGAAGCGATGGAAAGCTCAAGTATCAATATGTCACAGAGTATGAGCTTATCAGAGCTTCAGTCAGTTGAGGATGCAACCTACGAGGACAATCTTATTACAATAGGCATTGCTTATGAAAATGATCCAAAGGTTATTAGCATTTATCCAAAGGATTTTGAGTCCAAGGAAAAGATAATTGATATAATTGAGGATTACAATGACATGGTTGTAGCAAATGGTGAAAATGATAAGGAAATATCTTATACAGATATGGTTGGCGCAATGATGTCATCAATAAGCACCATAATCAATGCTATTTCGTATGTGCTTATGGCATTTGTCGCCATATCCCTTGTTGTGTCATCTATTATGATTGGAATCATAACCTATATTTCAGTATTAGAAAGAACCAAAGAAATCGGTGTACTCAGAAGTATAGGTGCCTCGAAGAAAGATATTTCAAGAGTATTCAATGCTGAGACCATAATAGTAGGATTTGTGGCAGGTATATTTGGTATAGTAGTTACAATTATTCTTAATATTCCAATCAACATGATTATTAATCATGTTGCGGGATTGACAGGTGTTGCAAAGCTACCGGTAGGAGGAGCTGTAATTCTTGTATTGATAAGTGTACTACTTACTATGATAGGTGGATTAGTTCCTTCCAGATATGCAGCTAAACAGGATCCGGTAGTTGCACTTAGAAGTGAGTAGACAATACATAAATAAAAAAACTTCCTTGACTTATCAATAGTCAAGGAAGTTTTTTTATTTATCTTCAAGCTCCTTTATACGTGCAAGCAGCTGAGATATTTGCTCATCTTTCTATGGCAGCTTCTATGGGATAATTATAGCTGTAGAGACGAATTTTTTCAATAAGAATAGTATAATCGTTTAGAGGCTTGCATTTTTCTTTCAGCGATTCGTTTAAAATAGATCCTCCAATTATGGCACATTTTATTGCTTTATCGAGTAAAAATGTGTACGTTTGACTACATTTTAAGCTTTTTCTAAGTTGATTTTGAGACATTTAGTTAGTATAATTAAAGATGTATCATTATATGCAAATACAGTTTCGTGATTTGTCGGCGGAGCTTTGCGAAATAACATAAAAGGGGAAAAACATGAAGAAATATGATTATGTAATCGTGGGAGGAGGATTATTCGGAGGTGTATTCGCATACGCTGCAACACAGGCAGGCAAGAAATGTCTTGTGGTTGAGAAGAGACCAAACCTTGGAGGAAATATTTACTGCGAAAGCATAGAAGGTATAAATGTACACAAGTATGGGGCACATATATTCCACACCAGCAATAAGAAGGTATGGGAGTTTGTCAACTCACTGGTGGAATTTAACAGATACACCAATTCACCGGTGGCAAACTACAAGGGCGAAATGTATAATATGCCATTTAACATGAACACCTTCTCTAAGATGTGGAGTGATGTGAGAACTCCGGAGGAAGCGAAGGCGAGAATCGCGGAGCAGAGAGCAAAGATAACCGGTGAGCCACAGAATCTTGAGGAGCAGGCAATTAGCCTTGTGGGCGAGGATATATACACCAAGCTTGTAAAGGGATACACGGAGAAGCAGTGGGGAAGAGATTGCAAGGAGCTTCCTGCATTTATCATTAAGAGACTTCCTGTAAGATATACCTACGATAACAACTACTTCAATGATTTGTATCAGGGAATACCGATTGGTGGCTACAATGTTCTGATAGATAAGCTTTTTGCCGGATGCGACATTGAACTGAATGTGGATTACAATGAAAATCGGGAGAAATATCAGGCGCTAGGCGAGAAGATATTATATACCGGAACTCTGGATTCATATTATGAGTACAGATTTGGAAAGCTTGAGTACAGAAGCCTCCGTTTTGAGACGGAAACCTTAGATGAGGAGAACCATCAGGGTGTGCCAGTGGTAAATTATACCGACCGTGAAACTCCTTATACAAGAATCATTGAGCATAAGCATTTTGAGTATGGAACTCAGCCGAAGACAGTTATAACCAGAGAGTACCCAACCGACTGGCAGGAGGGTATGGAGCCATATTACCCAATCAATGACGAGAAGAATAGCGCACTATATGCAAAGTATGCGGAGCTTGCGGCAAAGGAAACAAATGTATTGTTTGGCGGACGACTTGCAGAATATAAGTACTACGACATGGATAAGGTAATCGAGTCGGCTGGGAAGCTGGTTGAGAAGGAGCTGTAGAAGTTAAGGGAGGGATATGAATGATTAAAAAATTAAAGAAGCTGTCATGCTATGCCATGGTGGCTGTAATGTTGCTTAATGTTAATGTTCCGGCTGTTAGAGCAGCTGAGAAGGAGTTTGTTGAAACATCAAATGCTTCTGATGTATCGGATGTATATGACGAAGTAATCTGTACCGATGGTCAGGAAATCATTACCGGTGTGGTAGAGGACTGGGATTCAGAAGAAGTACTTTCCTCATATCTGGATAGTGAGTTCAGCGGAAAGGAAACGCTTCCATCATATTACAGCTCAGCTTATAATGGAAGTAAGCTAACAGGGGTCAATCTGGCTGTTTATAACTCAGCTAAGGCACAAATAGAAAAGATTGCATCAGGTGAGGAAACCAGCACTAAGATATATGTATCAGCAAGCGAGCTGGGATATGAAGACGTATATTGGTCTGCTGCTGACCTGGGTGTTGCTGCTATCTATGATACGACTTCGGATGAAATCTGCTCAGATGCAGTTGATGCATTAAGGACACAGCTGGATTACGACTACAGTAAAGTAATATATTCTCTTTTGAGGGATTGCCCTTATGAAATGTATTGGTTTGGCAATACGTATAGTGTAAATAATATACCATTAACAGCTTCATACAAGGATGGAGAATATAAGTTATCCATAGGTGATTCTGTATACCTTGGCTTGGAGGTGTCAACTGACTACAAAGGTGCAGATGAATTTACGGTAGATGCGGAAAAGATAACTGCTGTAAACAATGCTATTACAAATGCAAAGCAAATTGTTACGGATGCCAAATATAAATCAGATTATAATAAGCTCAATTATTACATGGAGCAGTTATGCGACTTGAATTCCTACAATTCTGATGCTGCGTCAGACGATTATACAGGCGGATATGGGGATCCGTGGCAGGTAATCTACATGTTTGACGGTGATTCCACAACAAATGTTGTGTGCGAGGGATATTCTAAGTCGTTCCAGTATCTGTGTGATATGACCAGCTTTAACAGTCCCGATATATATTGCTATACTGTCACAGGAAATATGTCTTATACCGGTGGCGGCGGAGGTCATATGTGGAATATAATCCACATGGACGATGGCAAGCAGTATATGGTTGATGTGACGAATTGTGACGGTTCAACTATAGATAAGAGCTTGTTCATAGGAATACCGGACAGAGGAGATACAGACAACGGTTACATATTTAATCGCAGTGGAAGCAATACTCTGACATATGTATATGATGACACAACCAAGCTGATTTATAGAGATGCTGAGCTAACACTTTCTTCTGTTGCATATAGTGTACCTGCTGATGAGCCTACAGATGGAGAAACTTTGGAGGTAAATGCCACTAATTTTCCTGATGCTGTATTTAGAGATTACATAAGTGATAACTTTGACTTGGATGGAAATAGATTCATTAATCCGGATGAGGTTATGAGTATTATGGTGAACTCGTATGAAATATCATCGTTGGAAGGCATAGAGTATTTTACTGAGTTGACATATTTGTATTGTTACAATGCATCCATTGATAAGCTGGATGTAAGTCATAATCTTGAATTAATCAATTTGGTTTGTTCTAATACGAATGTAAAAGAAATTAATCTGGACAATAATTCTAAGCTGAAATGGCTTGAATGTAATAATAATCAGCTTGTATGCTTAAATGTAAAAGCAACAAAGGATCTTGAACCTCAAATTAGCATGGATCAAGAGCTTATATATCCAACTTGTGATAATAACTCACGTACAGTTTTATTATCAGATGATAGAACAATAGATTTATCAACATTTTCTGGATTTGATGTAACCAAGATGTCTAATATAAATGGTGGAGTATTAGATGATACAATTCTTACATTTACTTCTAACGAGGTAAGCTATACCTATGATTGCGGGAATGGGCTTTCGGGTGAGTTTAAGCTTGTAGCGGATTCATATCATGTTCACAGCTATGAACAGATAGAAACAATAGAACCAACCTGCGAAAACGACGGAAAGATAGTTTACACTTGTGAATGTGGCGACAGCTATGATGAAATATTGCCAGCAACCGGGCATAAGCCTATAGAACTTGCGGCTGTTGCGGCAACCTGTACCGGAACAGGACTTACTGCAGGAAGCAAGTGCTCTGTATGTAATAAGGTGTTAGTGGCACAGACAACTGTAGCGGCAAAGGGACATACTTACAAGGAGAATACAAGTAAAAGAATCAATCCTACATACTTTGCAACCGGAACAGCAACTTATGTATGTAGCGGATGTGGTGCAAGCTATACAAGCACATTACCAAAGCTTCGCTATGGCACAAGTACCGGAGTATATAAAATTAATAACACATGGTACTATGTATCAAACGGGTATGTGGATTTAAATTATAATGGTATAGGCTCCAATTCTTATGGAGATTGGTTCATTAAAAATGGAGTAGTTGATTTTAATCAAAATGGAGTCATCAAGATTACAAATGGACCAAAGCAAGGCTGGTATTATTTTCAGGGTGGAAAGGTTCAGTATGTAGATACCGTGGCGAAGAATGAATACGGCTGGTGGTACATCAAAAATGGCAAGGTAGACTTCACAGCCAATACCGTGGCGAAGAATGAGTACGGCTGGTGGTACATCAAAAATGGCAAGGTAGATTTCACAGCCAATACCGTGGCGAAGAATGAGTACGGCTGGTGGTACATCAGAAATGGCAAGGTAGACTTCACAGCCAATACCGTGGCGAAGAATGAGTACGGTTGGTGGTATATCAAGAATGGTAAGGTTGACTTTAGCTTCAACGGAATAGGTTATAATTCCTATGGTGGTTGGAAGATTGTCAATGGCAAGGTAGATTTCTCGTATAATGGTAACTATAGGTGGAATGGAAGAACCTATCGATTAATAGGCGGAAAGGTCCAATAGTAAAAAAGGAGGTAAAATGAATGAGAAAGTTTAAAAAGTGGGCAATGGCACTTGTTGCATTTGCAGTAGGTGTCAGCAGTATGGGAACAGGGGCAGTAACAGCTGCAGCTGAAACAAATACATCAGTTGCAATAGTGGATATTGTAAAGCCTGAGCTTACTACTGCGGATTTAGCTGCTGATGTTGTTCGTAATAAAATACTGGCACAGAAGGCAAATTATCCGGAGGGAATGTCATTTACAAATAATGACCCGACAGGCGGTTACAGATTTAATGCATTAATTGATGGCTATGTTTGTTATGGATATGGCTGTGCAGGCTTTGCTTTCATGATGAGCGATGTGGCATTTGAAGATTTGCCGGCAAGAAAGCTTTATCCTACAACCTATGATTCGTCAACAATAAGAGTTGGGGATATATTGAGAATCAATAGTGATAGTCATTCAGTAGTTGTACTGGAAGTGAAGTCTGACAGAGTGGTTGTATGTGAGGCAAATTATAATTA
>JBJENB010000115.1:0-6856 GCA_051879975.1 Wujia sp. | reverse complement strand
AGAAGGTTTCAAAGGTATCTATCGTTGGAGCCGGAATGCAGACGAATGCCGGTGTTGCTGCAAAGATGTTCGAGGCACTTTATGATGCAAACATCAATATCAGAATGATTTCTACTTCTGAGATTAGGGTAACAGTACTGATTGATGAGGTAAATACTGAGAGGGCTATGTCTGCAGTTCACGACAAGTTCGCACTTGGTGATAACTAGTTCGTCAGAAAACACATACTGGAACGAATAATAAGACATTAATGAACGCCACCGTGGATTGTGAACCATGAGTGGCGTTTTTGGGAGTGATTATTTTGAAGAGAGCAGATTATATTACCTGGGATCAATATTTCATGGGTATTGCAATTATGTCTTCGGCCAGAAGCAAGGATCCCAATACTCAGGTAGGGGCATGTATAGTAGATAAAGACAACAGAATCCTGACTGTGGGCTACAATGGTATGCCTTCAGGCTGCAATGATGATGCCATGCCATGGGACAGAGAGGGTGAGGCCTTAGAGAGTAAATATCTCTTTGTATGCCATGCGGAATTAAATGCGATATTAAATTACAGAGGTGGTGGTACATTAAAGGGCTCAAGATGCTATGTGACACTGTTTCCTTGTAATGAATGTGCCAAGGCTATTATTCAAAGTGGCATAGCTGAAATTATTTATCTATCTGATAAGTATAAGGATAGCGAGAGTACTATTGCAGCAAAGAGGATGTTTGATATGTCAGGTGTAAAATATACTGCGTATGAGATGAAACACAAGAAGATAGAATTTGAATTATAATGGATTGGTGATAGAATGGCGGTAACAAATAAAAAATCTGTGAATATGACCTATAGGGCACTGTATAGTTACATATTGAATACAAACTATAGGAGCTTCTCAGGAATAACAGGTTTATTTTTGAGTGTAGCAGCATTGGTGATACTTGCTATAGGCTGGGATAAAATGGGAACCTCCCAGAGACTTATTTTTATGGTGGTTGGACTTGTATTTTTGGTAATTAACCCGCTCATGCTTGCTTTTAAGGCATTCAAACAGTTTAAGCTAAGTCCTTCTTACAGGAAGCCTCTTGATTATCTGTTTGAGGATGATGGTATAACCGTAAGTCAGGGAGAGCTTAAGCAGGAGCTTTCATGGGATAAGATATGTCGTCTTATGCTTACTAACAGTATGCTTGCCATATATACCAGTCGGGTTCATGCATTTGTCATACCGATCTCGGAGCTCGGAGAAGAAAAGGGTAAAATAATAACCATGTTGGTTCAATTTACTGCGGAATATAAACCGATGTTGAGCGGAAATCTGAAGGAGTATAGAAGTGGAAAAGGTTACACTGGAATGTAATAGTGCAAAGGAAACCTATGAAATAGGACGAAAATTGGCCGAGAATTCAAGGGTGGGAGATGTGTTCTGCCTGGATGGAGATCTGGGTACCGGTAAAACGCTGTTTTCCCAAGGCTTTGCGGCAGGATTGGGAATAGACGAGGTTGTCAGCAGTCCTACCTTTACCATATTGAAGGAATATCATGAGGGAAGATTTCCCTTGTATCACTTTGATGTATATCGTATTGGCAGTGATGACGAGATGGACGAAATCGGATATTATGATAAGCTAGACGGAGATGGTGTATGTCTTATTGAGTGGTCTACTATTATTCAGGATATTTTGCCGAAGCACTATACGAGAATACTGATAGAAAAAGACACCGATAAGGGCTTTGATTACAGAAGGATTACCATTGAGAGGATATAGTATGAAGATATTGGGAATTGACAGCTCAGGCATGGTTGCCGGCGTGGCTGTGGTACAGGATGATATTACAATTGCAGAATATAATGTGAATTATAAAAAGACTCACTCACAGACCCTTTTGCCTATGATTGATGAAATTGTCAGTATGCTGGAGCTTGACTTAAATGAGCTGGATGCAATTGCTATTGCAGCAGGACCGGGTTCTTTTACAGGTCTAAGAATTGGGTCGGCTACAGCTAAGGGACTGGGCTATGCCCTTGAGAAGCCAATTGTTTCGGTTCCAACCTGTCATGGACTTGCGTATAATATGTGGGGAACCGACAGATTGATTTGCCCTATAATGGATGCCAGAAGGAATCAGGTTTATACAGGTATCTATTCTATGGAAGAGGGAAAGCTTGTTGTCCAAGAGGAGCAGATGGCGATAGATATTCATGGATTGATTGGTAAGCTTGAGATATACAACAGACCGGTAGTATTTCTGGGTGATGGTGTTCCTGTGTTTAATCAGGTTATAGATGAAGAGTTGAAGTGCGAACACTGCTATGCTCCGGCACATTTGAACAGACAGAGAGCTTCCGGTGTTGCTGCAATAGGAATGGAAATGTTTAAAATGGGAATATATGAGAACGCGGATGACCATTCTCCGATTTATCTCAGAAAGTCACAGGCAGAGCGTGAGCGAGAGGAAAAGCTGGTAAATGAAAATAAGTGATTCTGTAATAGAAGCTATAGCAAAAATCGAAAGGGAAAATTTTGCAACGCCATGGGATAAGACATGTATCATTGAAACTCTCAGGGAAGATTATAATCATATATTTGTTATACAGGTTGTATGCTTTGATGGTATAATAAAAGAGAAGACAGTTCTTGATGTAAGGCAGATTACTGAGAGGGATACCGGAGAGATTGCAGGATATTTGATTTGGAATGAAATTGCAGGAGAAACAGAGCTTCTCAGGATTGCAATTTCTGATACGTTCAAGCGAATGGGATTGGGGAATCTCCTGATGGATCATTATATCAGAGTCGCTGGTAAAAGCTGTGACAGATTTTTACTTGAGGTGAGAGCCGGCAATGCTTCTGCGATTCAATTATATGAAAAATATCATTTTATCAAAATACATTCTCGCAAAAATTATTATAAGAATCCTGTTGAAGATGCATTGATTTATGAACGAAAACATAAGTGATGTTTTAGATGAACCAATGTATATACATAATTGTGGTGATTGCAATACAATGGGATACTGGATTTGGCAAATATGGAATATATTTCGAGTTTAATGTAATTATCATCTTTTGTATAATGTTGCATATAAGGAAGCTTATAATATCCAAGGAGGAAATTATGAAGAAAAGTACATTGTGCAATATGTGTGGAAAGACAATTGAATTTGAAGGAGAAATCCCTAAGGAGGATTATATTACGGTTCATAAAAATTGGGGATACTTTTCGGAAAAGGATGGAAAAACCTGTCGCTATATTCTTTGTGAAAAATGTAGTGACAAGCTGATAGAGAGCTTTGTGGTGCCGGCTGAAATATCTGACACTACAGAATTGTTGTAGAAATGAGAGGAAATAAATATGCTTGATATATGTCTGCTAGGCACAGGGGGGATGCTTCCCCTGCCTTACAGAGCGTTGACCTCGCTGATGGTAAGGTACAATGGCAGCAATATTTTAATAGATTGTGGCGAGGGAACACAAACCTCCATAAGAATACAGGGTTGGAGCTTCAAACCGATAGATGTGATCTGTATAACGCATTTTCATGCTGACCATATAAGCGGTCTGCCGGGACTTCTTCTCACCATGGGAAATGCTGAGAGAACGGAGCCACTTACCATGATTGGTCCGAAAGGGCTTGCAAAGGTTGTAAATTCCCTTAGAGTTATTGCACCGGAGCTTCCCTTTGAGATAAGGTTCGTGGAAATAGACGGAGATACCCTGGAATATGATTTTAATGGGCTGAAAATAAATGCATTTCGGGTTAATCACAGAGTAACCTGTTATGGGTATAGTTTATCACTTAACAGAGCGGGAAAGTTTGATGTAGAAAAAGCAAAGGCATTGGAGCTTCCCGTACAGTTTTGGAATAAGCTTCAAAAGGGGGAGACTGTTGAATACGACGGAAAAAAATTTACCGGTGACATGGTAATGGGAGAAGCAAGAAAAGGATTAAAGGTTACATACTGTACTGATACAAGACCGGTTCCGGCTATTCAGGAGGCGGCTAAGAATGCTGACTTGTTTATATGTGAAGGCATGTACGGTGAGGCAGACAAGCTGGATAAGGCCAAGGAGCATAAGCACATGATGATGACAGAAGCTTGCAGGATTGCTGCGGAGGCCAATGTGGATGAGCTTTGGCTCACTCATTACAGTCCATCCATGACAAAACCCTATGAGTTTGAGGAGATGGTTAAGAATATTTTTCCCAATACAATCATTGGCAAGGATAGGATATGTAAGGAGTTGCGTTTTGAAGATTAATTGATGGGAGGTTTACGATATGGCTGAGAATAAGAAAAAGAAATCAAATGTAAAAAGTATTATTGTGGCTATATTTTTAGTCGCCCTTGTGTTATTTTATTTCAACCATTTAAGTGACCAATCATCGCAGAAAAAAACGCAAAAGGAGCTAACAGAGCTGCAGGAGCTTTGTGAATACAATATGATTGACAGTTACCCTAAGACACCAAGAGACTTGGTGAAGCTTCACTGTAGATATTACAAGGTATTCTTTGGGCAGGATGTAGATGATGATGAATTGGCAGAGCTTAATAAGAAAATCAGAAATTTATATTCTGAGGAGCTTTTGGTCTACAATTCAGAGAGTGGAATGCTGATTGGATTAAAAAACAGCATAAAAAATATGAATGCTGAAGGTTATTCGTACAAAAACTATGAATTGCCGGAGGCAAGCCAAATCGTTTATTATACTGTGAACGGAAAGGAAAGGGCAACGCTTGAGGTTAAGCAGACGGTTGATATAGGAGATACGATTGGATATCTTAATATACAGTATGTTCTTCAGAAGGAAGGGGAACAGTGGAAGATACTTGCCTGGGGAGAGTCAACTTTAGACAAGACAATAGAGGAGTAAAAAATGAGTACAACAATTCTTGCTATTGAATCATCCTGTGATGAAACTGCGGCAGCAGTGGTTGTGGATGGAAGAGAGGTAAAATCGAATATAATATATTCTCAAATTGAGCTACATAAATTATATGGCGGTGTTGTTCCTGAGATAGCTTCCCGTAAGCATGTGGAGAAGATTAACCAGGTAATAAGGACTGCTGTTGATGAAGCCGGAGTTAGCTGGGATGAAATAGATGCGGTTGCGGTTACCTATGGTCCGGGACTGGTGGGAGCGTTGCTTGTGGGCTTGAGTGCAGCCAAGGCGATTGCATATGCTAAGAAAAAGCCTTTGATAGGAGTTCATCATATTGAAGGGCATATAGCTGCTAATTATATTGAAAATTCGGAATTAAAGCCCCCGTTTATGTGTATGGTAGCTTCCGGTGGCCATTCACATTTGGTATATGTTAAGGACTATAATAAGTTTGAGATTGTAGGAAGAACCAGAGATGATGCCGCAGGTGAAGCCTTTGACAAGGTTGCAAGAGCAATAGGCTTAGGCTATCCGGGAGGTCCTAAGATTGATAAGCTTGCCAGGGAGGGAAATCCTCATGCAATAGAGTTCCCAAGAGCTTTTATGGAGGATGCACCTTATGATTTTTCCTTTAGCGGCTTGAAGTCGGCAGTGCTGAATTATTTAAATGGATGTGAGATGAAGCATATCGAGATAAATAGGGCGGATGTGGCAGCTTCATTTCAACAGGCAGTTGTGGATGTAATAACGGAGAATTCCATTAGGGCGGCTAAGGCTTATGGCTGTAGCAGTCTGGCGCTTGCAGGGGGAGTGGCATCCAATACGGCTCTGCGCGAGAGCATGCACAATGCCTGCGATAAAGAGGGTATTAGCTTTTACCATCCGTCAGGCATATATTGTACAGATAACGCTGCAATGATTGGAGTGGCAGGATATCATGAATTTGTGTCGGGAACAAGACATGGACTTGACTTAAATGCTGTTCCTAATCTCAAAATAGGTGAGAGATAGGGGTATAAAAATGTTGACAGCTATTATATTGGCCGGTGGCAGGGGCAGCAGGATGAATTCCGATGTCGCAAAGCAGTATATAAAAATAGCAAATAGGGAAATACTTTATTACAGCATGAATACATTTCAGAAATGTGAACTGGTTGACAGTATAGTGCTTGTAACAAGAGATACGGATATAGATTTTTGCAAAACAGAAATAGTTGAAAGATATGGCTTTGACAAGGTTGTGGCAATATGCCGAGGTGGACAAGAGAGATATAACTCTGTTTGTAATGGGATAAATTGTCTTGGCGAAGACTATAGGGGGTTAGTCATGATACATGATGGTGCGAGACCATTTGTGACGGAACGAATGATTGCTGATTCTGTTGCAGCAGCAAGTAAGTATGGTGCGTGTACTGTGGGAATGCCGGTGAAGGATACGATTAAGCTTGTAAATGAGGAAGGCTTCGGAATTGAAACCCCTGACAGAAATAAATTATATATGATTCAGACACCTCAGACCTTCAAATATGAAATAATCAGGGAGGCGTATGACAGGTTCAGACAGGATGAAAATAAGGAGGAACACCACAATATAACAGATGATACAATGCTTGTTGAACAATATGTTGGAGTTGCTTCAAAGCTGGTAAAAGGAAGCTATAATAACATCAAAATTACCACTTCAGAGGACATAGAAATAGCTGAAAAAATTCTTGAAAAAATTTAACAAAACCTGTTGACAATGTAATATCTATTTGTTATTATAATCAAGTCGCTGACAAAACAGCGATTTTTGAATGCCAAATAAATACTGTGGAGAGGTATCGAAGTGGTCATAACGAGGCGGTCTTGAAAACCGTTTGTCCGCAAGGGCGCGTGGGTTCGAATCCCACCCTCTCCGTTTGATTCATTTACATGAATCGAGAACCTTTGACAAGTTAATAACATGTTAACCCTGAAAATTCTTTAAGAGATTTT
>JBJENB010000114.1:0-6868 GCA_051879975.1 Wujia sp. | reverse complement strand
ATCACTATAACAATGTATTGATATTAATCCCTCATAATCATCCCAATTATATATATAAACAGATTTGTTGTATTCGCTTTCATATATGCTGATATCATCCTCCGGCATATCACCATATATCTCATCTATAACAGAATCACTATCTCCCACCTTAATTCCACCCGGGAAGATAACCTCATAGGAGCAATACATTTCATCCACAAGTATACGTTCAACCAACCCATTTGCAGGGAACATGGCATCTTTAGTCCTGTTTGCAATTGTGACCTCTATCTTATTACCACCCTTTTCCAGATAGGTAACTGTATTGGAAGCACCACCAATGTAAGGATCTGTCGCAGTGTCCAATATCCAACCATTTTTCGTAAACTCAGAAACCGGTGCCGGTAATCTATAGTTTATTCCATCCAAGGTAATAATATTATCAAATCTGTCTGTGCTTCCTGTTTCAGGAGCAGTATAGTCATTATTGAAATCCGGTGCCTCAATCGGAATATCTGCCGAATCATCAGGCAAGCCCTCAGGTCTTGCAGTTGTTCCAAGCGTAATGGAAATCAGTACATTATCTGTTGAGAACTTGAGTTCCATTCCATCCTCATAGGTATCTCCTGCATAATCAAGAGATGTATAGTCCTCGCCCTCATATATGTACTCCGGTGCTCCAAATGCGAGCTTTGCATCCTCTATTGATGAAACTCCGAATTTGATTCCACCCGGAAGCTCAATTGCCGCTTTATCACTTACTTCATTAAAACTTCCATCAATGGATATACCTATAATAAATGTATCTGTTATGTCCACCTCAGTAGATTTAAAATTAGTAATCATAACATCTACTTCCATATTATCATTATAGAACAATACATATTGAGAGTCTCCGGCAGAAATGTTAGTAGGTAGGTAATCTGATTTCCACCCCATTGTCTTCCACTCAGAGTAAGGAATAGGGAATTGAACCACTGTACCATCTATACTGATCTGATAATCTCTCCAATTTGAAGACAGGGATGTTGGCCACTTGTACTCATAGCCTGATGGTTGAACCTCCGGCTCATCAGTACTAGGTGCCGGCTCCGCTGTATCCGGGTCAGGTTTATCCTCAGTTGTCTTGTCATCAATTCCGTCTTCGGTTGTTGTTGTGGTTTTGCCTTCATCCTTCGGTTTTCCCAACACAACTGCTATTACAATTATGGCAATAACCGCCAACACCGCAACTGCAGTAATAATTATCGCCTTTCTGCCGTTGGCCTTCTTAGGCTCCTTATTTTGTCCGGACTGCATACTCAAATGCATGGACTGCACGCCGGCAGAATTTCCAAAACCGGAAGGTGCATTTGTAGGCATTCTGTTAGCATTCATGTCTATCGGTGCAGTTCCGTATAAATCAGTCAACAAATCATAAATATTCTGATACCTGTCAGATGCCTTAACAGCAAGTCCCTTTGCTAAAACCATCTCCGTTCTCTGAGATACATTTACACCCCATGCAGAAGGATTCTTATACTCATCATTATCCATTCTTTCAATGCTGTTAGGAGGAACCTGTCCGGTAAGCATTTTATACATTGTAGCACAGATACTGTATATATCTGTCCATGGTCCCTGGTTGCCCTTAGCATAATACTGCTCTGACGGTGCATATCCATGTTTCAGGATAACGGTATAGGTTTTATCAGTTTCCGCCGCATTTCCTCTTGCTGAGCCAAAGTCAATAAGCTTAATCTTTCCATCACCGTCGACCATTATATTATCAGGACTGATATCTCTATGAATCAATCCTGCATTATGTATTTGATACAGAGATTCCAATACAGGCTTCATCAGTGTAAGAACTGTGGCCTCGTCTAATCTTCCACCGGAATTTTTCAGAAACTCCTTAAGATTAATGCCATTGATGTATTCCATGACAATGTATGCAGTACCATTATCATAAAAAAAATCCTTGACAGAAACGATACCCTCTAATCTGTAAAACTTTGAAAGGTTTTGTGCTTCCTCAACATACCGCTTAAGTCCCTTGTCATATATTTCTTTCTTGTCCTCATTGGGACTTACTATCGTATTTTCTGCCGATACGCTTGTATCTCTGCTTGCAAAGCTTTCCGGAAAGTATTCCTTGATGGCAATATAGGTTTGAAGATTCAAATCCCATCCAATATAGGTGATGCCAAATCCACCAACACCAATAACTCTGCCTATCATATACTTATTCTGCAAAACAGTAAAAGGCTTTAAACAGGTATTCCTTTCAACATAATTTGCAATATCAAATCCACACTGCTCACATCTGTCAACAGGTCCCGACAATTGCTGCATACAGTTCGGACAACGCTCATATCTTGTCTGCATCTGATTATCCTCCCTCAATTGCGTTTGTGATTCAACAATAGCTTGTACTCATAACAATCTAAGCAATTTTGCGTCAAATCATAACTCAAAGCACTATAATAGCCTATTATAGCAAAGTAAAACTAATAAAACAATATATTTTACTCATCACTTACATAACACAAAATAAGTATACAAAACTGCTAAATAACGATGTATTTTCTAAATATTTTAAATATCAACAATATATTTTTCGTAGGCATTTATGACTCGGGTCTCATTGTACATGGATTCCCGTTTAAAATCTCTTCCATAGTTAATATGAACATGTCCATGAGCAAAAAGCTTGGGCTTATACTTATCCATAATTTCCAGAAAAACCTCAAATCCCGTATGAGGCAAATCCTGACTATCATTTAATCTATATGCAGGGGCGTGCGTTAATAATATATCAATGCCTTTATTCTTTCTGATTTTTCTTCGAAGCTTCCTGGCTCTCCTGCGCATTTCACGCTGAGTAAACTGAAGAGGTCCATAATTATAGCTCATGCAGCCTCCCAATCCCATTATTCTTAGACCATTATAGTTATATACGTCATCATCTATACATATGCAGCCATCCGGAGGCGTTTCGTCATAGCAATAATCGTGATTGCCCCTTATATATAATACCGGCACCTTAGCAAAGGTCGCAAGAAAAGACAGATACTGCGGTGCTAAATCTCCACATGACAGTATCAAATCTATTCCCTCGAGCTTTTCCTTCTCGAAGAAATCCCAATAATATTTAGATTCTGCATCAGCCAGTAACAGTAGCCTCATCGGTAACTCCTTTTATCTCAACTATTGATTTTGCCTCATCCTTCAGTTCCTCTATTTCCGGTATATCGCCCTCAACATTTTCCGCAAGCCAGTTCATTTTTATTATTTCCTCCGGTGACAGGCTATTTCCTTCCTCATTCTTTACAGTACCATCCTGTGCTTTAATGATTCCACTAAATGGTAGAAAACTCCCACCGGCTATCAAATCCCTGATGGTATCTACAAGGCGTTTTGTTCCCTCCGGAAGCTTTTTAGAGCATATTATGTCAACAACTCCTGCTGATAAGCCCCACCAATAATTAATTGGCTGTATTGAGCTTGAAACCTCCTGTTTAAAGGTTCCGTCAAGCATGCTCTCAATTAATTTTCCATATAAAACCCCCCAATTATACATAGGGAGTGCTATATTTTCCGTTGACTTATCATCTATATAATACAATCCATACTGTCTGTTGGCTTCCTTCGGCTTGATGGTAATCTGATCCGATACATAATGAACATCCTCATCACTGAAGCTCTTCATAACATCACTTCTGGAAACGCCCTTGATAGTGGACCACTTTAACACTACCTTAGCATAAGGATTAACCATCCTAGCACCAAGTGCAAAGGCATTTATATTGGCAAGCGTTCCAATAATCGGATAATCCGTCATGTATCCGATTTTATTGTTATCTGTCAATGCGCCGGCAATCATACCTGCCAGGAATTTCACTTCATATAATCTTGCATAATAGGTTGTAATCAGCTTATGAGATGTGTTGATTGAGCAGTTAAGCACCTTAACATCCGGATAATTTGCTGCTATTTTAAGACTTGAGTTAATTTGCTTTGATGAGGTTGTAAACATTACATTAACCCCCATTTTAACCAAATCCTCCATAGCCGTTATGGTATCTTCTTCGCTGTTGAGATTATGAACCTTAATTGTCTTAACTCTATCTCCATAATGCTCATCCAGGTATAATCTACCCAGCTCATGTCCATATAACCAATCTGAAGTATCAGGGTCCTTATCAAATATAAATGCCACCATTAGCTTCTTTGGATTAGGGCTCCAGAAATAATCCATCAGCTTCTTTCTTCCGTTCTTTGCGGGTTCCATTCTAAGCTGAACATCCTTGCCCTTTGTCTCCATTAGAAATTCATCCCAGAGATGAGAAATTTTCTCCTGCATCTCATTTTTTAAAAGATTTTTAATATTATCATATCCATAAATATCAATGAAAATGAGAAATGCATCGCCGCTGGTCATCGGTAGCTTATCTCCGCCACAAGCCTTTAATGCCACACAAAAATTGTGATTTGCAGACCCAAAATCCTTCTTCTGATCATCAGTCCACTCTGCGGTTGGGTCTTCACTAGTCAACTCAAGCAAACGCTTGAAACAGCCCTCCTGACTGAACCATATATAATTGATTTCAGTAAGCTTGTAGAATTCCATGAATTCATAATAAATTCTTACTTTTGGGTCATCCGTAAGCTTAGGAACCTTTCTAATAACCTGCGCAGGAACAGAAACGGCATCAAAATATTTTAAAACGGATACTCTCTTGTTACCCTCTATAACATAGAAATAGTTCATGTATTCATAGGCCTTTATTGGCTCTCTGATTCCCTCTTCAATATGGCTGTCACACAAGTTGGACCACTTTGCGCCAAACTCAGTCTTATAATCGAGAATTGGCATAAAATTATTGGCAAATGCATAGGTTCTTCCTACATTGCTGGTGCCAATAACTCTATCCAGAGGTACCTGAACCAGACCGAGATTTACCTCACTTTGAATCTCCACATCCTCCAATATTTCATCCAATACCGGAAGATATTCATTTTCTCCCTTCGAAACTGCTGACTTAAAAGCCTTTAAACCGGCTTTCTGCGCCTTTTCATAATCAGCATATGACATTTGTTCTCCTTTCCCCATAGGAAACAATTAACTGGTGTCCTTATTATCATCAATCCCGTAAACTATATCAGGTTACCTTTTTTCATGATGAAATGGTTTTTCCGGTGCTATCTCCATCCAGTGATCGGTTAGTTTTTCCAGAAGTTTCATTAACTGAACTGTTTCTTTCTCTGTAAGCACGGAAAACATCTCCGATGCATTTTCCTGTGTTATTCCACCATGATCAGCCACGCCAACTGCATGATGCAGATACTTCATAATCAGCTGCTGTTCCTTTTTTTCAAATTGTAAGCGATGACCATGTTCATGCACATGTCCATGGCTGTGCTTCCCATCCTGCTGTGGCACTATGCCTGTTCTTGCAAATTCCTCTCCTCTTCCGCAATGAGGCGAAGTAAGGTTACATCCTCTCGGACAAATTGGACATGTTTTTGTTTTTTCATTCATAGTATTACTCTCCTTTACATGATTCTATATATTTCATTGCTCTACTACAATCGGGTTAATCCTTAATTTCATCTTTTCAACACTTCATTATAATTTCTTAAATCTGATACAGGTAATATATCGGCATATGATCAACTTTCTTTCCTTAATATAGTTTCTTCTCCATTTGTATATATTATATGCAAGGAAGCTGTAGAATTCAACGCATAATTTAACAGCACTCAAATATGAATATTATTCTATTCTAACGACCTCAAAATGACGCAAATTATCTTCAATTTATGAATATTCTGACAATTCTTTTTTCATTTCAACGCATAAAGAAAAGTCCCATAAACACTGGGTTTACAGGACTTCTCCATATCTTATATTCTATTTTGTTAATCGCTAAAAACTGTTCGCTACGCGACCATCGCACTTCGTGCTTTATGTTTTTGCCGATATACGCTCGGTTAAAACCAAATACTCACTTCGTTCGTGTTTGGTTTTCTTCCTCGCTATTAATTAGCAAACACCCTGAGCGAGCATAGCATCAACAACCTTCTCGAAGCCGGCGATGTTAGCACCTGCTACATAATCATCGTTTCCGCCGATTGTCATATTGTATCTCTTAGCAGCGTCTGAAATGTTAGCGTAGATAGTCTCCATGATTCCCTTAAGCTTTCCGTCAACCTCTTCGAATGACCAAGAAAGTCTCTCTGAGTTCTGGCTCATCTCAAGAGCTGAGGTAGCAACACCACCTGCATTAGCAGCCTTACCACCAACGAAGAGTACGCCATTCTCCTGGAGGTACTTAGTAGCCTCAAGAGTAGTAGGCATGTTAGCACCCTCTGTTACAGAGATAACGCCGTTAGCAACGAGCATCTTAGCATCCTCAAGATTAAGCTCGTTCTGAGTTGCACATGGAAGTGCAAGGTCACACTTGATTGACCATACACCGTGATCCTCTGAGTTCTTCTTCTCATGGTACTCTGCAGAAGGTCTTGCAGCAGCGTACTCTGAAAGACGTGCTCTCTTAACCTCCTTAATCTCTTTAAGAAGTGCTACATCAATTCCTTCCGGATCGTAAATCCAACCGGTTGAATCTGAACATGTAACACACTTTGCACCTAACTGATGTGCCTTCTCGATTGCATAGATAGCAACATTACCTGCACCTGATACTGCACAAACCTTACCAGCAATATCAATGTTGTGGTCCTTAAGTAATGCATTTGTGAGATAAAGTAATCCGTAACCTGTAGCCTGAGTTCTTGCTAAAGAACCACCCCAAGTAAGTCCTTTACCGGTAAGTACACCCTCAAACATACCCTGAATTCTCTTATACTGTCCGAACATGAAACCGATTTCTCTTGCACCTGT
>JBJENB010000113.1:0-30306 GCA_051879975.1 Wujia sp. | reverse complement strand
CTGGGCGTGTTCGGGACTTTCACCCGTTAGAGCGCGCCCATGGCGCGCAAACAAAGAACAGCTTGAAGTATATTTTTTACTTCAAGCTGTCCCTTTAACATTCCTTAAAGCTATTTCTCTTGAAAGCTACTCTATATTATGCTTCCTCAGATTTATTATCCTTCTCAATCATCTTAAATATTGGCTTAGATATTGAGCTTATCGTATAAGCTAAACAAGCCGGTCCAATCAAAATTCCTAGTATTACGGTAGTCATATTCCATAAAAAAGCTGCTATTTCTATTACAAGTACCACAATCAATAACAGTGTCTTGACATTATACTTCATAGAAATTCTAAAAGAATTTCTGAGAATCTGACGTATTGTATTCTCATATCTTGCAGCAAGGGGGTATGCATAAAGAAGAGAACATACAAATACAAATATTGTGACTATGGTCATTACCATCAATACAAATGAGCCCTGAGACTTCGCTCCCAAAAACTGCACGTCGAGATAAATAACATAGGCACAAAGGATTGTAATCAAACCAAGAATAAATCCCTGTTTCAAATTCGCTTTATATGCTTTAAAGAATTGTTTTCCCACATATCCCTCTTCATTATCAACCATACGAAGGGTAACATCAAACAAAGCAACGGTTGATACGCCTATGGTTACTATGGGAATACTTCCGATTAACCAGCAGATACTGAGTACAAATACATCCGTCAGGGATGACATTAATTTGTATATCGGTCCGTCAACATCAAATATTTTCAAAATCTCTTCCTCCAGAATTTCAATACAATCATGATAATCGAATTCAAACTAAAGTGCAAGTATAAGTTACTGCTAAATATATATATATATGGATATATATTTCATATTGCAAGAAAGTCTGCCTATATAAAAAATAGCAGGGAGAGACTTCCCCCTGCTATTTTTTATATTTTCGTCAGAAATTAGTCTGCTAACGCCTGCTCACGAGCATAACGAATTGCTGCTTCATTCTTACTCCACTCAAGACATTCCTGATATCCAAATCCATTGGCATTCTTAATCATCTGGTCTACAATCTGGTCAAACTCCTCATCTGTCTTAGCATAAATTGCCTTCCATGAACCGGTTGTAATTTCAGTTGTTACCTGTGACCAAGTTGCCTTAAGTTCATCACTCTTAACAGACGCCACATAATCAGAACCCGGCATTACAACATAATCTGTCTTTAACATATACTGATTTATAGAATTAGCACCTGTAAACTCTCTCCAGTCAGCCTCTATCTCATACTGTGCTTCAGCCTGCTCAGACTTCCACTCCTTTGAATTGTATGTTTCACCATTAGAATTTGGATTTGAGGCATCAAGCATCCAAGTCAAACAGTTAATCTGGAGCTCACCATCATGATATGTTCCACCATATTCCTCAGGCATCGGAGTCTGGTTATCTGTGCTGGTTTTCTTTCCAAGCTCTGTGAAGTAAGTATTACCCTCTTCATCGTAATCCCAGGTAACTCCCTGTGGACCATACTGAACTGTAAGCATTCCTTCCGGAGTTGCCATCCAGTTTATGATTTCCATGCAAAGCTCCGGATACTCAGACTTTGAGCCGATTGCCCAATAAGTGTTACCACCAAGAACACTCTGTCCATAAACAATAGGTCTTGCCTCTTCAGGACAAAGTGACATCATCATCTTTCCCTCTGATGCATGAGCATCTGTATTGTATGCAAGATATCCTGCATAGTTGAAGATTGAGAAGAATGTACCGCCATTCTTAACCTTCTCTATCATTGTATCATAAGTTGCTGTCATTGAGTCAGGGTCTACAAGGTCGTTCTGATAAAGCTTGTTGTAGAATTTAAGCATCTCAAGATATGGAGAACCTTCATCCAAGCATCCGTAAAACTCACCATTCTCCGGATTATAATGTCCAAGACCCATATCACCCTCGTAACCATAGTAAGCTGTTGCAGTAGACTTTACGTACATAACCATGTCGCCATCCCAATCAGGCCAAAGTGAAACCGCATATGTTTCCTTTCCGGCATCATCCTTAGGGCAAATCTCTTTCATAGCAACAAAAACGTCTACAAGATCATCAAGATCCTTAACCTCTGGGTAACCCAGCTGCTTGTAGAGATCCCATCTGATATCCCAAGTATAAAAGAAGCTCTGTATATCTGAGCTGCTTGTAGCAACCTGGTATCCGACTCCGTAAAGCTTTCCATCTGTCATATTACGGCACTTTTCAAGAGCATGGGTCATATTATCCCTTATATATGAACCATATTCATCAAGAATATCGTCCTCCTCCCAGTCAAAGAGAAGTCCTGCATCCTTCGCCTGAAGGAACTGTTCCTCACCAAGTACAAGAATATCGCCAAGATTTCCTGCTTCCATTCTTGTATCAAATGCACCATTAGTACTTGGAACAATGTTCAGTACTACATTAAACTGATCAAGAAAAACCTTTCCTGACCATCCTGTCTGTTCACCGTTATAATTAGCTCTCATAGAAAATACGGTAATCGTAATTGGCTCATCACCCTTTTTCTTACCACATCCGGTGAAACAGGTAAGTGTCATGGCAGCTGTAAGAGACAATACAGTGAGTCTCTTAAGTGCCTTCTTAATAAAACCTTTTTTCATAGTCAACCTCCTTATTATCCCTTAACAGCTCCAAGCATAATACCTTCCTCGAAATATCTCTGCATAAACGGATATACAAGAAGAATAGGTATTACCGATACCATGGAAACTGTATACTTTAAAATCTTTGTATTCTGAGCTGCATTTAAGGCAACTCCACCTCCACCGGCTCCTGCACTTACAGTTGAACCGAGGTTAGATGTCTGTGTCAAATAAATATATAACTTATGCTGCAACGTATGAAGACTAGGTGTATTTGACATAAGTATAAGGGAATCCTGGAAGGAATTCCAGTTACCAACGGCACCAAATATAGCTATGGTTGCTAGAATAGGCTTACTTAACGGCCAAATAATACTTGTGAATACCTTCATATAGGAAGCACCATCCATAAACGCACTTTCTTCCAGCTCTGCCGGAATTGATTCAATATAGGTCTTAACAAGTATGATGTTGTATGGTGCAACAATACCCGGAATAATATAACATGCAAAGTTATCAGTAAGACCTAACATCTGCATATTCATGTACCAAGGAATAAGACCTGCATTAAAGTACATTGTAATAACAAGGAATCTATAGAAGAACTTTCTGTTCCACATTTCATTTTTAGTAACAAGGTATCCTACAAATGCAGATGCCATAACCATAAGTCCGGTTGCCAGAACTGTTCTCGCAACAGTTACAATAACCGATGTACCCAAATCACTAACACTTGACATTGAAATATAGTTGCTCAAAGTCAGACCCCTAGGAATAAAGTTTATACTTCCCTGGGTTACTAATTCCGGATCAGAAATAGTATTGATTAACAAATAGTAAAATGGGAAAACACATGCAATTGTAAATGCTATGAAGAAAGCATAGTCAACGATAAAGAATAAAATCTCTAAAGGTGAAAGCTTATACTTCTTCTTTTTTGACTTAACAGTAATCTGTCCTCCATCAGGAGTATTGACTGTATAAAACTTTGGCTTCTTCTTTCCGTTAAACTCGAGCTGAGTCTCAAGGCCGTTGTCCTCAACATCAGCCTTAGATATTACCTCGACTGTATCGGAAGATGGAGCAGCTTCATTTTTTAATTCTTCACTCATAATATCCTCCTTTACACTAAACAATGCTCTCGCCACGGAGAAGCTTAGAAACACCATTTGCCATAAACAACAATACAACACTTATCAGGGACTTAGCCATACCTATTACGGTTGACAACGGAATATTTCCACCATCACCAATACCCAGCTTATATACATACAGATCAAGTACCTGCATATGATCCGTATTAATTGCATTTTCAAATACTAAATACTGGTCAAGTCCATTACTAAGCATACCGGCTACTGCCATAAGAAGCATAACCATGTATGTCGGAATCAGTCCCGGAAGCGTAACATGCCAGATTCTCTGGAATCTGCTTGCACCATCAACTGTAGCTGCCTCATAGAGCTGCCTGTCTATGCCGGATATACCCGCTATGTAAATTATGGCACTCCAGCCGACTCCCTTCCATAAGCCCCATGCAAGCATCTTAAGCCATGTGTGACTATCACTCATAAGGTAATTCGTTGAACCGGAGATTAATCCTATTGAATTACCAAAGGTATTGATAAATCCATCACTTGAGAAAATTGCAAAAGCGATAGTATAAACAATAATCCAGCTTATGAAGTTTGGAATGGTTGTAAGTGTCTGAACCACTCTTCTGAACTTCATATTAGAAATCTCAGTAAGTAAAACCGCAAATGCCAATGGTACCCAGCTTGTTATAATACCAAGTCCTGACATTGCAAGTGTATTGATGAGAACCTCACCAAGCTTTTTCTTGGTTGCTTCATTTTCAAAGAGATATGTAAACCACTTAAGACCCACAAACTTATCCATGCTAAGTGTATCACCTGCACGATAGTCAAAGAATGCATATCTCCAACCCCACAGTGGAAGATAACTGAATACGAAGGCAAGCAGTGCAAATGGAAGAAACAAAATCAAAAGCTTGAACTTTGTTTCCATTTCATACTTTTCTTCCTTAGCCACCTTAGGAACAATAAAAAATTCAATAATAGAGAATATAAGCATAATTGCAAATACCACGATATACATCTTAATTCCCATATTATCGAAGCTTGCAACAACAGAATCTGTCTTCTTAGATTCAGCAAAGGTACCATATCCCACATAAGTTAATACCATACCAATTATGCCTAATACACTTCCTCCCAGGGAAATGTAACTTGCAAGTCTCTTGAATTTGTTATTACCAAGCGTACAGCATGTAGCAGCTGCGATGGCAATAACACCTAATGTCATGAGAATTGCTGAGATATAAATAGCCACAAATGCGCTCTCATCCAGATGTCCCATTCTCAGCAAACGAGTTGCATCTGACTTTAAAGACGAATAAGAAACTGCCGAAGTAAACAGTGAAAGGTTCTTGCCAATTAGGGCTGAAACCTTTTCCGGATTCGCCGCCGGAATAAATATAGCGAAGACTGCGAAAAGTGCAACTATTCTCTGAACGATGTAGAGTGGAGCTGCAACTTCCTTTTCCTTGACCTTTGACTTATAATGAGCCATAACTGCCTCGGATGAAGCTTCACTAACAGTAGTGTTTGATTCCTCCATAATTAACCTCCTTTATTATTTGGATATTTCTACACCCTTTTACTAAGTACAAGTATACCGAAAAATAGCCTTAAAAAATACCTAAAATACTTGATAAGAAATACAGTAATTTTACGAAACATTACATAAAAGAAACGTCACGGATTACCCGTGACGTTTCCACACACACATTATAATTTGGTCTTTATTATTTAATTATTTCTTTTTCTTCTTTCCAAGAACTACAGCAACTACAGCAACTATAATTACTACAACTACTACGATGATTATGATAATTAACTTATTATCCTTCTTGTCATCTTTAGTATCATCAGCTGTTGTAGGAGTTGCCTCATCAACGCTTGTATCATCGTCAGTTGCGTCATCTGCCTTATCATAGCTGAAGCCTGAAATTGTAAAGCTCATCTCAACTGAAGATGTAGGAGCTGGATAGTAAGCTATCTCCTTACACTCATCATTCCAGATATTCTGAATCAGAATCTTTACATATTCTGTCTCATCAGGGTCAAGAATTGCTGCAGCAGTTGTCTGAACCTCATTGCCATCGATAGTCAATGTAACATCTGAAATTGTAATTGCATCAGATAAAGGAATATCTGTTGAAATATAAAGCAAATTGAAGTAATCCTGTCCTGCAGTTGTGAAATCATCAGCGATGATTGAACCAAAATCAGTTACAGAAACTGTATATCTACCATTACCAGCAACAACAGCATCTGTTACCTTACCATACTTCTCGCCAGTCTCATTACCGAAGATGAAATCTCCGAAATAATCTGAACCAATACCATTCTGTGAGTTCCATGCATCACGGTAAGTCCAGTTAGGAGTCTGAAGTCCTAAGTATGCATTGTAAGTACCATTTGGATCAAACTCTGCAACTGTTGAAGCAGTATCATCCGGCTCCTCTACAGCTGCACCGCCATCCCATACAGTAGGGTCTGCATTTGTTGGACCATACTCATTGTAAATCTCAATACGTATGTTACCCTTCTCCTCGATATCACCGTAGATGAAGCTTACTGCCTCGCCGTTAACCTTAACATTAGAGATAGTAACACCTGCTGAATTGATATCAATCGGAGTTTCGTCATCATTAACCTTAATATCTACTACAAATACTACAACACCATCGTTGATTTCTGCACCGGCAGCCTCTGCTGTCTTAGAAGTGATAGTGTAAGTACCATCGCCTGTAATGTCAACAGTTGACTCCCAGTCCTGATATGACCATGCTGCATCTGCAAGTCCAAGTGTTGCTGTCTTTCCCTCAATACCAGTAACATCAAATGAAATCTCTGTAGGATCAGTCAATACATAGCTTGCATTAAGAGCATTACCTGCTGAGGCATCAGCAATATAAGTCTTTGCCTCTGCAGCTGCAGCGTCGCCCCATGAAATAGGCTCCTCTGCATTAACACTTGTTGGTCCGTACTCATTGTAAATCTCAATACGTACGTTACCCTTCTCCTCAATATCGCCATAAACAAAGTTTACAGCCTCACCATTAACCTGTACATCGGAAATAGTAACACCTGCTGAATTAATATCAAGTGCTGTCTCATCATCATTCACCTTGATATCAACTACAAATACTACAACTCCGTCATTGATCTCTGCATTTGCTTCCTCAGCTGACTTTGAAGTGATAGTGTATGTACCGTCACCTGTGATATCAACTGAAGACTCCCAATCCTGATATGACCACGCTGCATCTGCAAGTCCAAGTGTTGCTGTCTTACCTTCAACACCAGAAACTGTAAATGTAACCTCAGTAGGATCACTCAAAACATAGCTGGCATCGATAACATTACCGGCAGAACCATCAATAATATATGGTGCATTGTCTGCAAGTGATGTCAAGGAAGTAATTCCAATACTTCCAACTGCAAAGATTCCAGCAAGCAGAGAAGAAACTACCTTTGATAATTTCTTTTTCATAATTTTCCTCCTTTTTAGCAATTATAATGCTTGTGCATTGTCCTCATAATAACAACAAAATGCAATAAAGTATACATATAAATTTCTACTTTTTTGCCTTGAAATTTAGTGTATACTTTATTGCATTATTTTTGAATTTTGGGCTATTTACAGGTTATCTATGAGTGGCATACGTATCTCTACCTTCGTTCCCACATTCTCCGTACTGGTAAATATTACGCCATAATCCATGCCAAATTTGAGTTTAATTCTCTGATTTACATTACATATTCCTATATGTGTTCTGTCCAGATTTTCAAAATCATTTATATATCTGGTTATCTCCTCCAGCTTCTTCTCTGACATACCATGTCCATTATCCTCCACATATATTAGGAGCTTGGACTCATCTATAACAACCCTGACATCAATGTGCCCTCCCGAGTCCATATCCTCCATGGCATGAACATAAGCATTCTCTACAAATGGCTGAATAATAAATGGTATCAGCATATACTTATCTGCCATATCCTTATCATAAGTAATGGTAGCAGAGATTCTGTCCCCAAATCGATAGTCTTGGATTCTTATATAATATTCAACAACCTCCATTTCCCAACGCAAGGGTTTTAAATTCTGACCCACATTGAGACTTCTTCTCAAAAGTTTTGTCAGATTTACTGATATATCTTCTATTTCAGTCTGCTTGTTAATTCTTGCCAACATTCTGACATTCTCAAGGGTATTATACAGGAAATGAGGATTAATCTGAGTTGCGAGCATCTTGAACTCTACATCCTTTTGTCTGGAATATAGTTGTTCCTTCTGAACACGTTCATTTACCGCGGTTTCCATGAGTTTCTGAATATCCTCAATCATTTGATTCAGATCTTCGTTCAATTCCCATATTTCGTCCCTTACATCACCAATTTCTGTATTTCTGACCTTAAAATTTCCTATCGCCGCCTCATGCATGACGAGCCTGAAGCTATTGATTCTCTTTGAAAACCAATCCGACAGACAGATAACTGCTATGGTGGCTATTATGGTACTTAACAGCAGCGGTATCAATCCCTCCATTGCATTTTGTCTTGCAAGAGCAATAACCTCTTTATATGTCTTAATGATAATTACGCAGTAGCTCTCGTCACCATATCTCGGCGAAATAAAAGCTCTTGAGGCTACACATTTTTCTCCGTTATAGTTAATCCATCCATTGAAGCTTGTTGCAGAAACCTTTTCATACAAAAATTCCAAATCACTTTGTTTAACAGAAACATTTGATTGCATTAGCTTCATGTCTTCAAAAAGCATCATGGCGGTAGCATCATCTCTGTCAATTAACACAGAGGTTATGTTACTGTTAAGGTTAAAGCATATCATCCCCACCGGGTTACGATTTTCATCCAATAGTGTCTTAGTCATTCTAAGGCTCTTGACTCCCGTTTGAATATTAGTGCTGTACGACCAATAGGGCAGGCCGTTTTTTTCCTTAGCCTTCATAAACCAGTTTTTGTTCTCAATGGTTTCCGTTATAAACTTAAACCTTCTGTTATCAAAATGCCCCTCATAAAGATAAACACTGATATCAGCAATCTCAGGATAATAATCTGATACATAGTTCCACAGCTCATCATAGTTTCGAAAATCAACGCTTATCTTTTCTGAGGAATTATAACTGCTCATAACCAATTTTTCATTTTCAGAGTCATAGTAGAAATATCTTGAAAACTCCTCTGCCAATGCCATGCTGTTGGTTATATCATTAACCTGTGCTTCCAGCTTTTCATTTTCGTTGGTCAGTTCCTGAAGCACCAGTGCATTTTTTGTACTGTTGTACATGTGAAAATATACCAAAAGAAGTGGGACAATACATCCAATCAGGTAAACCAAAAACATTCTCTGCTTTATTTTAAGCCTCTTCTCAAATTCTACGAATTTATTTATAACCCGTTTCATATATCACCCCACACCTCAATCCTCTGTCAAACCAAGACTACATTTCATGGTGCTTTTCCGACATCATCTATTCAAAGCTTTTCAGTATCATTACATCCTTCTTGTCCAAGGAATACCTCTGACCTTTGGCAAATGTTATTTCGGTTACCAAATCCTTACAGTCATATTCCATAGTCACATCAATAGCAGCTTCTCCATGATTAAGCAAAAACAAATATCTGTTTCCATCTTTATATCTGGCGGTTACCTCCAGATTGTCGTATGTACCAAATTCAGGGCGAATGCCTTTTTCGGCACACAGCTTTGCAATGAAATCCATATAGAAATCATCATCTGAGCTGGTTCCGATATAATATGCCTTTCCTTCACCATAGCTGTTTACGGAAATTACCGTCTCATTTGCATAGAAGTCCTCTTCGTAGACGGATAGTGTCTCTGCATTAACAGGTCTTATTATATCACATAGAATCCGGGCAGGATATTGTTTTCCATTCCATACAAAGCTGTTTTTCTCTCCCTCCGGCAATGCATCACATTCTTCCACCCATAATCCAAGTATATCCCCCAGTTTCCCCGGATATGCTCCCTGTACAAGGTCACTGTCATCCACATATCCGCTGAAATAGGTTGTCACAAATGTACCGCCATTCCTTACATAGCTTCTGAGCTTCTCATCATAGCCTTCCTTGACCATATAGAGTATTGGAGCTATCACTATATCATATTCTGATATGTCAGCATCTACACCGATAACATCCACTGATATATTCTGTGTATGAAGAGCCTGATAATATCTGAGGCACTCCTTATGATAATCAATAAGGATACTTGGTCCGGCCGATAAATCTATCCCCCACCAGTTGTTCCAGTCAAACACTATCGCCACCTTGGATTTTGCTGTAGCTCCAAGGGTTTCATCCCCAAGCCTTTTTAGCTCACCACCAAGGGCACTTATCTCTCTGAACACCCTTGTATCTGTTCTTCCGGCATGGTCTATGACTGCACCATGGTATTTTTCGCATGCTCCGATGCTTCTTCTCATCTGGAAGAACATAACCGTATCCGCACCATGAGCCACCGCCTGATAGCTCCAAAGCCTCATTACCCCAGGTCGCTTCAATTTGTTATAAGGCTGCCAATTTGTCACACTAGGTGTCTGCTCCATAAGGCAGAATGGTCTTCCAGCCTTTAATCCTCTCATCAGGTCATGATTCATTGCCATCAGTGCCGGAGGATCATTTGGAGACGGGTAATTATCCCACGCCACAAAATCGATATATTTTGCCCACTTATGGTAATCCAGCATAGGATAAAAGCCCATAAAATTAGTGGTTACCGGTATATCCGGAGTCATCTCCTTAATGGCCTCACGCTCCAGCCTGTAGCAATCCATTATGCTGTCAGAATTAAATCTTTTATAATCAATGGAAATCCCCTGAAACTGGGTTCTATCCTTACCGTAGGCCTCAAAATGCTCACTTAGTGCATTTGGAAGAACTATCTCATCCCAGTCATAGAAGGTATGACCCCAAAATGATGTATTCCACGCCCTATTTACAGCCTCCAGTGTCTTATATCTGTTCTTTAGCCACTCCCGGAATGCCCTTTCACAGTTCTCGCAATAGCAATCCCCACCATATTCATTGGAAACATGCCAGCCTATCAGATTAGGCTGATTCTTATAGTGTTCAGCAAGCTTTCCTGCAAGCTTTGCCGAATATTCCCTATAAATAGGGCTATTAGGGCAGGAATTATGTCTACCTCCAAACTTGCGCTTTCTTCCCTGAAAATCCACTCTCAGAATTTCCGGATATCTGGTAGCCATCCATGCAGGATGTGCCCCTGTAGATGTGGCAAGACATATTTTCATGTCATTTTCCGTCACAAGCTTTACTATCTCATCCAATTTGCTGAAATCGTATTCATTTTCCGAGGGCTGTATGGTGGCCCATGAGAAAACATTCAAAGTAACGGTATCAATCCCCGCTTCCTTAAACATCCTCATATCCTCATCCCAAACCTCTCTCGGCCATTGCTCAGGATTATAATCTCCACCGTAGGCTATCTTATCATGCTTCCAAATTCTATCCATTCAAATCACCTCACGATAATCAAGCACATTACTCATGTACTATGCTGTCATTCATATCGGCATTGCCCGATATACATCTATTTCTAATCATCCACCATATAAACAAAGCAATTAAGCAGTTTCTATCTTTATTACTACCGGAAAGTCGCTCTTGACGGTTTTGGTGGTAAACTCCAGGCCTTCAGTGGTTATCTCGTATTTGATCTGCTCGTCAAAGCCAAGTATCGATACATTTTTGATAATGCCATGGAACTCCGGAACATTCTGATCAGGAGATTTTTTCAGAGACCTGATTACAACGTGACCATCCTCCGGATACTGCATGGAAAATGCGTATATTGCACCTCCCTTAGCAGTAAAACGGAAGTCCTCCTCGGAATAAAGCTTAGCCTTTCCGTCACCAAACTGACCTTCAAAATCCTCAGTCGGTCCTTCCTTTGCCTTTCTCCAGACACGGCTTCCCTTTATTGCCTCACCATTTACCTTCATCCATGCTGCCAAATCCTCAAGTATTTTTCTGTCACCGTCAGGTATTGAGCCGTCAGCCTTTGGTCCAATATTAAGCAGAAGGTTTCCGTTCTTACTAACCACATCGATAAGTGTTCCTATTACCTCACGACTGCTCTTATAATCCAGAGTGTCTGTATAACACCATGAATTTCTGGCAACAGCAGTATCTGTCTGCCACGGAAAAGCCTTAACGTCAGCAAAGGAACCTCTCTCCACCTCTACTATTCCGGTTCCAAAGGAAAGGGCATCATGCTTATAGCATACTGCAACCGGTTTTCCCCATTCTGCTCCACGGTTATAATAATACGCTATAAGCCTCTTTAAATGCTCCTTAAAGGCTTCGTGCTGAATCCACCAATCAAAATAGAGTAGTGCCGGCTTGTAGTTATCTATGATTTCACAGGTACGGATAAGCCAGTCATCCAAAAACTCCTCGGTTGGATAAGGTTTACTGAAAAGATCCTGGTTGTCCGGTTCCGGCATAGCCGGCCAATAGAAATCTCCCCGCTTCATCGGTTCTTTAATATCACTGTCAAACTCCTTGCCATGTCCCATAAAGAACCAATGCTCAGCTCTGTGGGAGGAAGTACAGAAAACCAGTCCCTGCTTCTCAGCAGCCTCCTTAAGCTCACCCAGAACATCTCTGTGGGGACCCATCTCATAGGAATTCCAATGTGATATTTCGCTTTTATACATTTGAAATCCGTCATGATGCTCTGCAACAGGGAAAATGTATTCCGCTCCTGCTTCCTTAAACATACGAATCCATTCATCCGGATTAAACTTCTCCGCCTTGAACATAGGGATGAAATCCTTATACCCAAATTCCTTTTGAGGACCATAGGTCTTAATATGATGCTCGTAAGCCGGCATTCCTTCTATATACATATTTCTTGAATACCATTCATTGGAATTAGCCGGAACAGAGTAAAGTCCCCAGTGAACGAATATTCCGAACTTTGCCTTTGGAAACCATGTCGGAACCTGCCACTCACTCAGAGATTCCCAGTCCGCCTTATATGGACCTGCCTCTATAACCTTATCAATTTTTTCTAAATATTTCTCCATATATACCTCGCTTTTTCATTTTGTTTGTTTTTTAATTGTTTGGGTATCAAAGGTACACCTTTCAATTTCTTAATTGCAATTTGGATATATGATTCTGTATTGAACGCCTTGTTTTTAATATATAGATTTTCTTAGTGCTTATATGTTTACCAGTGATTTGCCAACACGATGTTGGCAAAAGGCTTATCTGAGCCATGGATGGCGAATATAAGCCGGTCACGTAGTCTTATAGTGTTTGTATTATAAGCACTTAGAAAATCATATGTTAAAAACATTGAAGTGAAAGACAGAATCATATATACAAATTGTATTAAAATTATGTGTACCTTTGAGTAGTAAAATCATAAAGAATATGAAAAAACGTGGGTACAGCCTGTTTCATTAACCGTCTGCTCCACAGGGCAGCAAAGTTGTCCCAGATTCGCAGCTACGGTTCACAGGCTAACACCCACGTCATGCTTCCTTCTATTCCTTAAGTTCTAGCCTACTCACCAAATACGGCCTTGTAATCCTGCTGGAACTTTACGATACCTGCGTCTGTAAGTGGATGCTTTGTCATCTGCTCAATTACTGAATAAGGAACTGTAGCTATATCTGCTCCCGCAAGGGCACAGTCAGTAACATGAATCGGGTTACGAATACTGGCTGCAATTATCTCTGTTTTGATTCCTGCAACTGCGAACATATCTGCTATCTGTCTGATAAGATCAATGCCCGGCATGCTTATATCATCAAGTCTTCCAAGGAAAGGCGATACATATGTAGCGCCAGCCCTTGCAGCAAGAAGTGCCTGATTTGCAGAGAATATAAGTGTTACATTTGTCTTGATGCCCTCAGCCGTAAGTACCTTAACAGCCTTAAGACCCTCAACTGTCATAGGAATCTTTACAACCATATTAGGGTGAATCTTAGCGATCTCACGTCCCTCTGCTATCATTCCCTCTGCATCAACTGTTGTTGCCTTAACCTCTCCACTGATAGGACCGTCAACTATCTCGGTAATTTCCTTGATAACCTCAGTAAAATCTCTTCCTGATTTTGCAATAAGCGATGGGTTAGTGGTAACTCCACAGATAACTCCCATATCATTTGCTTTTCTAATATCCTCTGTATTAGCTGTATCCACGAAAAATTTCATTGTTATGTCTCCTCTTCAAATTAATATTATTATAATAATTCTTTGTTATTCTTTGTTATTCTTTGTTATTCTTTTTTATTGTTATTATAGTACTTGTCCTATGGTGCAACATAGTCAAATGTAATCTCTATCGTCTTTACATTTCCCAGATTTGCTCCATCGATAATCATAGCTGATATACCATCTCTGCTGCCATCTATGGTTCTGGCATCCTCCGGCTCACTTCCTGCCGGAACCCATGAATTATACAGATTAACACGAGTACAATGTGTATCATCAGAGGTTGTATACTCGTTTGCAATTTGGTTATATGTCTCACCATTAATCTTAATTTCCTTGATGTCTATAATGTAACCAGGGAATAAATCCTCACCATTTGCAATACCCAGCGCTGAGAAGGCTGTACCTGAAACATAGCCTCCATTCATTCCGCTGAAATCAAGGCCTACAGTGTATGTTCCCTCACCGGTTATCTCCACATCAGTTGCAATAATGCTCTCATTTACGCCGGTTGGGTCATACTTGTCTCCTACTATGTACTGTACTCCCCAGTCTCCACTTGTAAACATAATCCATGCCATTGCCTGCTGCTCATCCAGCTCATATGCTTCTACCGCATTTTCACAAGCCTCGTCATAGGCTGCCTGTGCCTGGGCCTTTATCTCATCATCAGAAAGGTTTGCCTGAGCCTCAACATTTCTGGAAGCATATTCTGCTCTCAAATCACTGTCAATAATTTCACAGAAATTCTTGTTGTAAAGAGCATTTGTATCCCAGAGTACAGGTACTAAACCAAACAAATCACAGAGGTTAAGAATATTGGTATTATATAATGCTGTATTTTCCTTTACTTTAGCATTGCCATTCTCCCATGACGGAAGTGCACCATACTCGCCGATTACTACTCCGTATCCGGCATCGACAAACTTGGTGAGCTGCTGTAAGGTATCATATGCATACTGATAATCCTCCTTAGAGCCCCATGTACTTCTTCCTTCAAAGATACAGTAGTCGGATGGGTCATAATAATGTACCGATACAAGAAGTCTGTTATTTATAGTATCTGTTGGCATCACGAATCTGCTGTCGCAGGTACTGGCAATATTTGTGTCATATCCGGCAATAAGCAGGAATCTCTGTGCATTATTTCCTCCCTGTGCCCTGATTATATCTACAAACTTCTGATTGATAGCATTTACTGTCTCATAGCACTCACTCTCATTGAGTACACCGGTCTGAGTGCTGCCAAGATGCCAGTCATCATTTAATCTGCTGCCCAGCTCCTCATTGGCAGACTCGAATATGACATGTTCGTCATAATCCTTAAAACGCTCACCTACCTGAGTCCAGATAGCCTCATACATTTCCCATGCATCCTCTCTAACTGTCTCATCAGCATCACCAAACATACCCCACCACTGATTGTCCCAGTGATCGTTGATAATTACATACATATTCTCTGACAGTGCATAATTAGTGATTTCCTCGATTCTGTCAAGATATGCAGTGTCAATGGTATAGTCACCATTGGTATAATCCATCATATTCGCCCAACCGGTAGGTATACGTAGGGTATCAAAGCCTGCAGCCTTCATACCTGATATCATTTCCTGAGTAGTCACAGGCTGGCCCCAGGCTGTCTCACAAGCCTGTACGCTTGGTGCCGGATTATCCTTACTTCTGCCGGTTGCCTCCATGGTATTACCAAGATTAATACCGTTACCCATCAACCTTGTAAACTCAGCAGCCGTCATTCCTTCATCAATCGTTCCCTCTGAACCATTATCAGATTCAGAACCAGTTGAGCTACTGTCTGAGGTACTGGTCGCATCAGTGCCTGTTGCCTTATCGTCCTTGTTGTCGGACTTCCCACAGGCAGTCATTGACATAAGCATCATAGCTGACATTGCTACAGCAGTTATTTTCTTGCTTATCCTTCTCATATTAACCTCCTATTATTATTTCCTTTGAAGTCTGTAAATCAGCATGAATTTACAGGCTTACTAATTAAGCTGAGGTTATTCTATCTAAAAAATGTCAAATAATCTACATATTTATTTCTGATTATTATACCTAAATTTTTCAAGTATCTGTGGTATACTGAGCGAAAGCTGAAGCAGTGCATGAGTTCGCAAACATAAGCCTGCCCTCATGCTTGCATGAGGGCAGGCTTATGTTTGCGAACTCATATAGTGCGAAGCACGGACACCGAGCCGTAGCTTTGCGAAGGCGAGGTGTAGCACTGCGAAGCTCCTAAACGAAAGACTGCGCCATGCTTGCATGAGGGCAGGCTTATGTTTGCAGACTCATATAGTGCGAAGCACGGACACCGAGCCGTAGCTTTGCGAAGGCGAGGTGTAGCACTGCGTTGCAGCTTTCCTATTATTTTTTCAGGAGGTACATATGAAATATCAAAATCCTATAATCAGAGGCTTTTACCCGGACCCAAGTATCTGTGAAGCGAACGGAAAATACTACTTAGTTTCAAGCTCCTTTCAATATTTCCCGGGAGTACCGTTATTTGAAAGCACCAACCTCGTAAACTGGACTCAGATTGGTCATGTTTTAAGCGAGCTGTCCCAGGTCGAGCTTCATCAGGTCAGAAGCTCCGGCGGTGTATTCGCCCCAACCATAAGATTTAATGAGGGACGTTTCTATATGGTTACCAACAATAATTCTACCAATAAAAACTTTTACGTATATACAGATGACATTTATGGTAAATGGTCTTCTCCTATAGAGGTTGACCAGGGTGGCATTGACCCTTCCATTTTCTTTGAGGATGGTCATGCCTACTTCATAAGTAACGGCTATGATGACGAGGGAAACAGTGGAGTCATTCAATGTGAAATCAATATAGAAACAGGAGAAAAGCTGACAAAGAGCAAATGTATATGGACCGGAGCTGGCGGCAGATATCTTGAGAGCCCTCACATGTACAAAATTGGTGGCTACTACTATCTCATGGTTGCCGAGGGTGGAACAGAATATGGTCACATGGTTGCCTATTCCCGCTCCAAATCCGTATGGGGACCATTTGAAAACTATCCGCATAATCCTGTTCTGACCAACCGAAATAAAGCTCCATATATCATACAGGCAATCGGACACGGAGACCTTATACAGAATCATGACGGCAACTGGTATATAGTCACTCTCGGTTTTAGACAAATTGGAGAATGGGAGCCATACCACCATCTTGGTCGAGAGGTATTCCTTACCCCAATTTCATTTGATAAGGAAGGATGGTTTACCGCCGGTAAAGATGGCACCACAGACTGGGAATATGAAATACCGGGAGATTTTAAGCAGCACAGAAAAAATGAATACACCTTTGAGAATACGGATTGGTCACTGGATTGGGTATACCTGAGAGATGCCCACTTTGGCAATTATATCCTGTCCTCTGACAGGGCAATACTTAAGGGAACAGACATTACCTTAGAGGATGTTGACACCCCAACCTTTATCGGAATCCGCCAGCTTGACTTTGACATGAATTTAAGCGTTAAGCTTGCACTTTCCGGCAATGAAGCCTCAGAGGCCGGCATAACAATGTATATGTCAGAAAACGAGCACTATGATATAGCTGTCATAAAGGACGAGAACGGATACAACGCCATCCTTAAGCTCAACATAGGAGAGGCAAAGCACACCAAATACTCCATCCCAATTGCAGGAAACAGTGCTACTCTCATTGTCCGCTCAACAGCCACACACTACAGCTTCTATATAAAGAACAATGGCGAGGAAAAATATCTTGGACAGGGGCACACCAAATACCTGTCAAGCGAGGTTGCAAATGGCTTCACAGGAGTAGTAATGGGGCTTTATGCAATCGGAGACAGCGAAGCCACCTTTACAGAATTCAAATGCAGCTATGTTGCTCCGCTAAAAGTCATTGAATAACAAACACAGACAGCATATAATTAGAAATGCAAGAAGAGGTTGCATTCCGGCAACCTCTTCTTGCAAATTATATATATGATATTAACTAATTAAGAAGCTCATCAGCCTTAAGTGAGTTATACTGAATTGATGAAATTGTATCTCCATTCAAGATGAATACAAGAGTCATTCCATCCTTGGTATAGATACAGCTTGAACCGTCTACAGTGTAATCGGTTCCGTATGCATTCTCCATATCAGCTTTGGTCATTCCAATGTATACACCCTCCGGTGTCTTAACCATATCATCTAAAAATACGATTGTTCTTACACGGTCAGTCTTATCATCAAAATATGTGTCAATCTCAAAGTGGTCATAGGTATACATCTTATCCAAACCATTGAATGCGCAGCTCTGTGCCTCAAAGTAATTCTTTGGCTCACCGAGAAGCTCCTTAAGATTTACTGCTTCCATATCCATACCTATTGTTACACCGTCCACAGTAAATAAATATCCTGAAAGATTAGTATTATCAGTATCAGAACTGTCTCCACCCGGATTATCATTTTGCTGAGATGTTGTCGTATTATCCTTATCTACAACCTTAGTATCATCTCCTCCACAGGCAGTAAGTGATGCTGTAAGCATAGCAGCTGCTAAAATTGTTAATATTTTTTTCTTCATATTATAAGTTCCTTTCATATTTCATGTATTCCTCACGAAATCATTCCACAACACAGATATATCACTCTTTATGCATTATGTCAACCGTAATTTACTGAATAGTTGGATACTGACTCTTATCATAATTATGGGAATCATCATGCTGTGATGAATATTCCTGTATATAGGCATCTGTTACATAGTTGAAGTTTGGTCCGCCTCGTCTAGGCGTCGTATCAAAATGATACCAGCCTTCACCGATATCAACCAGATTCCAATAATGATTGTAAGTGGTAGGAATCCTCTTAATCATCATATTGGTAATTCCTGCTCTGGTAAGCAAGGCCTGGGTAACGGAAGCATAACAGAAGCAGTCACCCTGTCCATTCACAAAGCCCTCATAGGCTGCCTTAACCCAGTCATCCTTGTCTGTGTGGTCAATATACCCCACATGACTTCTGGTCCAGTTGTATATAGCCGTAAGCTTATCTCTCTGGCTCATCCCATCTGTTATAATCTGTGCCAGCACATCATCTGCAAGAGCATAAACAGTTTCAAGAGAATAGGTTCTCTGTACTACGGTCATCGTGACAGTCTTAGTAGCAGTATTCCCTGCTTTATCCGTAGCAGTATAGGTCACCTGATATGAACCCGGCGTATTTAAATCCACCTTACTGCTGTCAACCTGTAAGTCTACCTCAGCTTCACTGTTATCCGTAACATTTACCTGACTCTTGTAGCTGACTGTATCCCCTATGAATACAGTGAAATCACTAAGATTGTTCAATACCGGTGGCTCGGTATCCGCCATAAGCGTCAGGCTTGGGGTGACAAGCGTCTCATTTCCACTGGTGTCTGCTACCTTTATCGAAACAGTCTGTCCACCCACCTTGGTCATATCCGGCTCTGTCACAAATACTGCTGTTGTCTCTGTTATATCCTGAACCGATACAATAAAGTCCTCCGGCTTAACCGTATCAGTCAAATACTTTTGAATATTGGCTACCTCCACAACCGGTGCCTCGGTATCTGCTACGGAAAAAACTGTGGTATATACCATTCCATCTACACTGATATCAATGTCATGCTTCGCTACTACATTCATGTCAATGGTACTTACATCTGTTAGGAAAGTAGCACTGTCCTGCGGCTGAATCAAAAACGCCTCTATTCCCGGAAATTCTCCGCCAACCTCAACTGCCACCTCCTTACGGGTTGCTCTGGTAACAAGTTTTTCCGTATATTGTGCGGTGTTTCCTGCCGCATCTGTAAGATACAGGGTCACCATCTGCTCTCCACAACTATCATAATTCGGCTCAGTTTCAAAGCTTACGGTAACTGTCGTTACATCATTTATTAATTTGAAAAACTGCTCCGGTGCAGCCTTTTCACCATATTCAATATAAAGTGTCTGGGTCTCTCCGACAGGAGCTATGGTATCCTGCACCTCCACCTTACACTTATAAATAAAAATACCTGATTTTAGTTTGACATTATAGGTTCCCGGTGTGTATATATCAACAGGCTCACTATCAGAGGTAAATTCAACCGTAATGCCCTTAGATTTTGCCTTATCCTTTAGAAAGTCCTCTGCATCTATAGGCGTACCTGCCTCAAATACACATTTTTTATATACTCTGCCGGAATATGAGCTCCATAATATTCCACCGCCAATTCCAAACACAACAATAACAGCAACCATTACCGCTATAAGATTCTTGGTTCTGTTGTTTTTTCTTTTCTTTCTTTTCTTGCCCGTGTTTCCTGAGTTATTGGATTTTGTTGACTTAACCGCTCCGGAAGTTTTATTGGAACCTGTTCTGGAACCGCCTGATTTAGCTGTCCCTGTTGTCCTGGAAGCAGCTGTGTTTCTACTCATAGGTGGCATGCTAATGATATCTATTTGCTCTAAATGATTACGTTTCCTAACATTGTCATCTGTGTAGTCATCGTATTCATCATAGTCATCGTATTCATCATAGTCATCGTATCCATCATAATCGTCATATTCGTCATCACCATATGGAGCTGTGTCTTGAAAGATGTCTTCATCATCATAATCCGAATACTTACCCATATCCATCAATCCCTCTCTTGTCATTTTCTTCATCTCAACTTTAGTTATTCTAACATCATTCAGTCACAAATGCTACATAATTTAACAATTCTTAATAATTAATTATAAAGTCATAAAAGCTGCAATGACTGCATATCCTACAATGGTAATTGCAACGTACATCGATGTAGTCATCGCAAAATAACCGGCAGCATCCTTATTTTTAACAAAGCTTGGAAGTGAGAAGGTCGGTGTACCTATAAAATACACCAGGAATGCAGCTAGCATGTACTGATCCTCCACAGCCGTATGAAGCACCTTCAATACGATTACACATAAGGCTGCCATGGTAATTACCCTGATAACTATGGATTTAAGACATACTGAAATAAGCTTTTTATCTATCCTGAGCATAAAGCCTACATATATCAAAATCATTGCTGTAAGAGGAGCAACTATAATATCCTTTACAGCTACATAAGTGTCCCCGAAGGGAGAGTCTAACAGCTTATTCATAAGTCCTGTCAGATTAAGCAAAAGCCCGAGAATTACCGCAACAAATGTAGGTGACTTAATAGCAGTTATCCCCAAGGTCTTGAAACTGAATTTTGTTTTCTGGTCAACCAACGCAAGTATTCCATAAAAAATACCAAAGCCAAATATACATCCTGCTATATCTACTATTACTATATTCACAAATTTATCTTCACCGCATAGGTTTTGATATAGAGGGTAAGCAAACATTCCTCCTTCAAATACAGTTACAAGGAATGGAAGATAATTCTTATATGGTTCCGGGATTAAGCCTCTTGTCAGAAAGCCTATTACCATAGCAATTGACAGGGCTGCAAACATTACCACTACAATCAATGCAGTATCTTTGTTAATTTCGGCAATTCCCATAGCATGAAATATTGTAACAGGAAGTGCAATCGTAATGATATATTTTCTGACACCCTCCATCCCCATTTCACTTATAAAGCCTGTCCTCCTGCATATAAATCCAATAGCAAGCATCACCAAAACAGGCAGCATTACCTGAACCGTTTCCATTTTCACCGTTCCCTTTCTTATTAGACTCCTTGCCATTTCTAAAGTCTGCTTTCCATCCGTCAGCTTGAAAATACTTCGAAAATAGCACAGATATTCTACATTATTTATAATACATTTTCAAGAATAAAAGGAAAGCATTTCCTTAAAGGAAGTATTTACCTCCTCAAGTCTTATATCAAACAGCTCTATCAGGTAATCTTCTTTAAATATTTCATCCGGCTTACCGATTTTGTCCAGGTTTCCGTTCCTGAAGCAGGCCAGCTTATCAGATATTCTTGTGGCTAGCTCCACCTCATGCATGGACATGATGACGGTTAAGCCTTTTTCCTTAGAAAGCTTTTTTAAGATTGACAGAAATTCCAGCTTGTTTTTTATATCCAAATATGATGTTGGCTCATCCAGCACAATTATATCCGGTTGCTGGGCCAGAGCTCTGGCAAGCATGACCTTTTGCCGCTGACCATCACTTAACTTATCAAAGGCTTTATCACGAAGCCCTCTTATCTGTACAAGCTCCATTGCTTCTTCAACAATTTTTCTGTCAATATCATTCAATATTCCAAACCGTCCGGTGTAGGGATACCTTCCGGTTCCCACCACATCAGCCACGGTCATAAGCTCCGTCTGAAGCCTATCCGTCAGAACAACGGCCATTTTCCTTGCAAGCTCCTTTAAGCTTATCTGTTCTATTGACAGCTGCTCAATCATAACGATTCCGGCAACAGGTTCAAGTCTTCTGATTACGCTTTTCAAAAATGTTGTCTTGCCGGAGCCGTTAGGACCTATAACTGTCATTATCTCACCCTTCCCCAGAGTGATTTCTATATCAGACACAACCGGGGTACCATCATAGCCAACACAAAGATTTTCTGTTTTAACATAATACTCTGAGCTCATCTATACCCCTTCCCTTCGTTTTTTTATCATAATATATATGACTACCGGCGCACCCAAAATCGCTGTAATTGTACTTACGGAAATTTCTGTCGGTGCAAACAGCATTCTACTCAACAAATCCGAAAACAGGCAGAATATACCGCCTCCGAGAAAGCATGCCGGTATCATTACCAAAGGTCTATTGGTTGAGAGAAGATTTCTCACCAGATGAGGAACAGCTATTCCCACAAAGGATATCGGTCCCGCGAAGGCAGTAACACATGCTGAAAGTATACTGGACAGCAACACCAGCATTACCCTGAAGCTTCTCACATTTACACCCATATTATGGGCATAGGCTTCTCCCAGCTGATAGGCACCCATAGGCTTTGACAGTAAAAATGTTCCCAAAAAGCATATTAGTACAACGATAGTCATCACCCTTACATTGCTCCAGGAAATTCCGGAGAAGCTTCCCAATGACCAGTTGTGAAGATTTACGATATTGGTATCATCTGCAAAGGTTACAATTAATTCCGTTACTGCTGAGCATATATATCCGAGCATCACTCCTGCAACAATAAGCATAGACATATTGTTTACTGCCTTGGAAAGGATCAATACAAAGCCCATAGATAATATCGCCCCCACAAAGGCCGCCAATATCATGGAAAAGGAGGTCATTTTTATTCCGTGGTCAAGGGCAAGCACCATGGCAAATGCCACCAGCATCTTTGCGCCTGATGATATCCCTAGGACAAAGGGCCCTGCAATAGGATTTCTGAAAAAGGTTTGTAAAAGATATCCTGATAATGCCAATGCTCCGCCAAGTATCAGTGCCGCGAGAGCTCTGGGATATCTGATCTGCATAACGATGTCTCTGTAAATTTCCGATGACTTTCCACCTGTTAATATGTTAAATACATCCGAAGCCGGAATATGTACACTTCCCACTGAGATGTTTAATAGCAAAAGAACCAGGGCACAGCATATCAGTATGCCGAACCCCGGTATATTCTTTCCTTTATTCTTTAATCTTTTCATTTCCGGTATTTTTTTCATGGCTTACCCTCAGTTGTGAAACAAAATCTTATTTTACCAATCAAAACGATTTTAATTCCTAATACTATTTTAATTGGAATAAAAAGGTCATTCCTGTTTCCCCCATAATCATCTTATTGATATCGGAAATTATGGTTCCTGTCTCCATAGATGACTGATATAAATTCTCAGCAGTACAGTATACATGTTCCTCCCTGACAGCCTTCATGTTTGCAAGCAGCCCATTTTTATCCAATAAATCCTGAAGAGATTCCAATTCACCTTCAATGGTGCTGTTATATATTATATAATCCGCATCCTTTGCAGTAGCGTAAAACTCCTCCATCTGCATGTTCACCGTCGATGATGCATTGTCATCCCCAGAGCCTAAATCAACAAATATATATGCTCCGCCTGCCATTTCAATCATCTTGGGCAGATAATCCCCACTTTTTCTAACCTTAACATCTCCATTGGTCGAAATATAGAAAAATGCCACTGTCGGGCGATCATCTACCCCCTTAAGATTTATTGACTCATATTCCTCTAACTGTTCATCAAAGGCGGCCCCGGCCTCTGCTTCTGAATCCATAAGTGCGCCATAAAGCTTAACCCATTCCGTTCTGCCAAGTGGCTCTGCCTCATAGCTGGATCGGTCCACAAGCACCGGTATACCCAAGGCTTCAAGCTTCTCCTTTACCTCAGGGCTATGATAAATCATGGTGTTCTCGATTGCAAGGTCACAGCCCTGTTCAAGAATAAGCTCATAGTCCGGTGCAGAATATTTTCCTGCATATAAAAGCTTACCCTGCTCCATCCTTTCTTTAGCCTCCTCAATGTACCAATCCTCTGCCTGTAACGAGGAAAATCTAAGTCTGTCGAGGGCATTTGCCGCCACAAGCATGTCCATAGCCTGTGATGCTGCCAGATATGCGGCCTTTGGAGCTCTGATAACAATTATGTCCTCCGAAATCCCCTCCGGTGCTTCATCCACACCTTCAGGTAACACCAGATAGCTCGCCTCATTTTTTATTGTTATAAGTTTATATTGTCGGTCAGGCGCAAGCTCATCACTATAATAATCCACAGAAAATCCCGTAGCATATTGCAGCTCCAGGCTATCATTCAAACATAATGTATTATTCAACATATCAGGTGCTGAATACGCATCCGTCGTATCTGTTTTCTTAGCTCCACAGGAGCATAGCATCATGCCATTAACCAGTATAAGAAGAAGCAATATATTCTTAATACCTTTTGTTTTTTTTCTCTTTCTTCTAAAAAAGGTGAGAAGTGCAATAGTAACTGTGAAGGTCAATATAAAAACAGCTATATCCAATAATATCCTGCCAGACCTCTTGACACCGGCATCTGCTTCCCGCAGAGAATTCCAATCCAGCTTAATGGTATATTCTATCTCATGGGGTATACTCATGGCAGTTGTGTCCGCTATCACATTTACAGAAGCGGTATAGGCTTTAATCGGAATCTCGAATACGGAATTGCCACTCTTGTTTATTGGTGTTATTTGATTATCGTCCACAATCATATAATCATAATTTGGACTGCTCCACTCAAGTCTTATAGTCACATTTCCATCTTTTACAATCACTGTTGTCGGAGAGGTAACAGTAGCCTTTCCGGTTCCTCCGATAAGCCCTACTTCTATTCTGTATTCACCATCCGTCAGCTCCTGTTCTGCCCTTGAAATAAGCGAAAATGAGGTCAATGTATTAAGCACAATGAACAATGTAAATGCAAATATATCAAATACTTTATGTTTTTTGGAAAATAATTTTTCTTTCATATTTATATACGATTCTCTCTCACTACTCTGAGGCACTTATTCTGTACTGCTATTCCGCTATTCTTTCCGGATTTGATACACTTACCTTATGGTCATACCATACGCCCTTTTTGCCTATAAGTGCCACATCAAACTCCTCATCCAATACAGGAACCGGTATGTCAAAGCCATATACCTCCTCAGAGGTTCCGTCATCATAAGTCACAATGTCTATAGACGGAACCAGCAGTTCCGCTCCCTCCTTCTGGGCATCTTCAGCCAATCCATAATAAAGATTTACAATATTTTTCGAGGTGAGACTGACATGAATTGTCATGATTCCATTCTCTACTGTTAAAGTACCCTTTCCATTCCGAGATTCATTCACCTTAAACATACTGCTGTCTGTGTTGAAGTCAACTGTATATCTTCCATCCTCAAGTGCCGGAGTGTTACTCTCTGTCTGTTTATCCTCCTGAGCTTCCTTCTTATCGCACCCTGTAAAAAAAGGAACAGACAAAAGCACTAAGCTTAATAATACTAAAATTTTTTTCATAATTTAAATCCACCTTAATTATTTTATTATGCACAATTTGATTCCATTATACCCTATCGTGCAGCTATGGCGGCTGCTGTATGTTCAATGTATATGTCCTGAATTGCTTTGATTCCTCCAAGTCCGGCAATCTGCACCTCTACACTATCAAAATAACCTGAAGCTGTGAAAATACTCTTCCATGACTCCTCGTCATCTCCTGCCATATCATTGTTAGCATGATCGCCAGCCACAACCATGAGAGGACGAAGAATAACCTTAGTGTAACCGGCTGCCTTAACGGCTTCCATTATGTCTTCACATGCAGTTCCCTCCGGTTCACCCTCTACAGTACCTACAAATACATTATTATATCCAAGCTGCTGCATCACAGTCTGCATTTGGCTATAGGAAACCTTTGCAGTGTGTGATGTACCATGCCCAATATACACTAATGCTACACCATCTAAAGCTGCTGCCTCAGCACTGTCATAACCTGCTTCCGCTACTGCCTCATTTGTGATGGCTATTGCAACTGCCTCCTTATCCTCGTTTATCACTGTTGCATCAGAACCCACTTCACCAAGCAAAGGCTCCGCAACAACTACAGTATCAAATTTATCCCTGTATTTATCCAATGCTGTACACAGCTCATCATACTCCGTACCATGCATAAGGTGTGTAGGCTGAACAATAAGATTCTTAACACCATTATCTGTTGCTCTTTCAAGAGCCTGTTCAACGTTGTCAATATGTTCATCATCCCTAGCCTGAATATGATTGATAATTATCTGTGAAGTAAAGGCTCTCCTGACTGACCAATCCGGATATGCTGCCATAATCGCATCCTCTATACCCTTGATGTCGGCTACTCGGCTGTCATTGAAGGATGTACCAAAGCTCACAACCAATATTTCATTTTCACCAATGTCATCACCATTCAGTGGATTATCCTTAGATGCATCGCCCGTATCTCTCCCAAAGTAATCAGGGTCGGCATTGTCTCCGCTTACCAGCTCCTTCTGTTCATCTGTCAGCATATCCCAAGCCTCCTTTGCCTCCTGGCACTGTTTATCTGTATCATCGGTTCTCTCCTGTACATAGATTGCATCAATCTTCTCCGCTACCTCGTCAGCCTTCTGCTGATCTGTCTTCTTTCCGGCACAGCCAGCGAGCATAGAACATACAAGTAATCCTACACAAAGTAATGTTGTTCTTCTTTTCATTTTTTGTTCCTCCTGAATGATTTCGGTTATATTATTATGTGTGATAATCTCGTAGGCTTCGCCTACTTACAACAAACACTTCGTCTTCGCTATGCTTCGACTCAGTGTCTGTTGCCAATCGAGTAGGCCAAACCTTACTCGATTCGTATACTTTGTACACCATCTCGCCTGTCGGCTCGATGATGTACATTCGCCGAATGCAGATTTTCGTGCAAGCATAATCTGCGCTCGGCTCATCGTATACACAAAACTCCTGGCCCGGATTACCAGGTCAGGAGTAAAAAAACACAACAAATAAACGAAATCATATATAAATTCGCAACAGACTTCATTATTTTGACAGCATCCAATTACTCGTGGCATACCGGGTCAATTCAATAGGCAGGTCTCCTGGCTCACAGCTTTGCATACGAAACCACCTTCCCGTCTCCAGTGGCTTAAGGTTATCTCCTTATAGGTTTCGTATATTACTGCATACAGTGACGAGTTCGCACAGGCCTCACACCTGTTTCCCTTTTCACCAGAACAAGCATAGCTTTTCTGACACCTATTGTTCCTTGTATATTGAAATTGATAGACTTATTCGTCTAAGCAATCACTCTTAAGATGTTACCACAAAATAATCAATTGTCAACCATGTTGTCTATTAGCTTCATAATCTATCATTATTTCTCAAGCAGTCTATAACCCCTCCTACAGATTTCTTCAATCTCGGCATATTTATCAGCAATGATTGGATTAAACATTTCTATATCCTTTGCTGAAATGTATTTGTAAATGAAAACCGGCAGTATCCAGCCTGCAAATGCCGGCACAGCAAGAATTACACTGAGCCATATGATTGGCGGTGTGGCTGTAACAGCAAATACAGAACCCGCCATAAAAACAGTACCCAGTATTCCTACTGCAAGAGAAACAGACATTGCTTTAGAAGTTTTCATAGTCTCCATCCTTTCTATGTCCTTGACACAGGCGTCATAATTTCTCTGCAATCTGGTAAGTTCTGTCTTATTTACAAGATTTTTGTTTCTCTTCATACGCAGTTCACAATGTCTGTTTCCGGAATTGACAGCATATTTATACAGATATTCCTGATTAGGTATATTCTCATCTAATTCCCAGCCAAAATTCTTGTATCCATCTACAATGAAGGATATCATATTTATATTCGTGGATACATTCTTATATTCAAAGGATACAAAACCGTTTTCTTTTATATCGTAAATTTTCTCTTGTGTCTGATTCATATTCCTACCTTCTTTACATATACCAAGTACATAGTGGATTCACATTGTTTTGTCTGTTCCTTACTCGGTATCCATAGCTAAAATTACCGTAAATGTACTACCCTCTCCGGGAGTACTGTCAACCTTGATGCTGCCCTTCATAAGTGTCAGTATTCTATGAATAAGTGAAAGTCCTAGTCCATTGCCCTCTGTAGCATGAGAGGTGTCTCCCTGATAAAACTTGTCAAATATATGTTTTATACTTTCCTCATCCATACCACATCCCGTATCCGATACGGATATAACAATATTGCTGTCAGTGCTGTGCTGATGCACAGTTATGCATCCTTTATCCTCCGTGAACTTGATTGCATTCGATAATAGATTGTTCCACACAATCTCCATCAGCTCCCTATCTGCTGCTATATATGCCTCATCCTCTATGTCTACCACCAACTCTATCTGTTTTTTCTCCCAACGATTCTCAAACTGTATAATACAATCGCAGAGCTGAGCACACACATTATATCGCTCCATATTTGGTGTAATACTCTGATTCTCCAATTTATTAAGCTTAAGTATATTGGTTATTAGTCCTGACAATCTTGTAACTGCACTGTTAATCATTTCCACATATTCAAGCTGTTCCACAGTATCCAGATTTTCCTTTTTTAAAAGCTGTGCTGCATTCTTTATTACCGCAATGGGTGTCTTCATCTCATGGGATACATTTGAAACAAAATCCGTTTTGAGTGTTTCAATACTCCCCAGCTCTTCCACCATCTTATTGATATTAAGGATTATGATATCAAGATAATCCAGCCTGTCAGGAGTGTGAGTCGGTTCCATATATACCGATAAATCTCCCCTGGATATAGCATCCGTTGCATCCAGTATCCTATGTAATGGTCCCTCTAAATTCTTTTTAATCTGATATTGTACATAACGCACTATGAGAATTGCCATGATACCCCAATAAAGCAAAATGAGGTGAGTCTGAAATATCGATGCCAGCTTATATTGTTGAAACAGCAGAATAAGTCCGATATGTACCCCCGACATAAGACAGCACATACCAAACACAAACCAATATACAGATATGGGAAATCTGGACATTTTTATTCCTTTGTGATTAAGGTTATCACTCTTCATAATACATTCCTCACGCCAAGTGCTATACCACAGCCTTGTATCCCAGTCCTCTTACCGTTTTAATCTCAAAACCATTACAGCCTGACAGCTTATCTCTAAGCTTTGTCACATATACATCCACCGCTCTGAGACTTGTATCTGTATCCACATCCCAGAATTCATCCATGAGCTGTGCTCTTGAGAAGGTCTTGTTAGGATACGACAATAACTTATAGGTAATATTGAACTCTCTGGTCGTTAGTGCAACTTCCTTTCCATCAACCCATGCACTCATGGCATCGGCATCCATAGTAAGATTACCCACCGTCAGCTTTCTCTCCATCTCAATATTGGCACGTCGAAGTAATGCCCTAACTCTCAGGAGCAATTCATCTAATTCAATGGGTTTCACCATATAGTCATCAATACCTATCTGGAAGCCCTTGATTTTAGATGGCAGGTCATCTTTAGCCGACATAAATAGGATTGGAATCGTTTTGTTAACGTTTCTTATAGACTTAGCGAATTCAAAACCATCGATCCCAGGCATCATAATATCAGATATGATCAGCTCGTAGAGATTGTTATACATCTCATCATAGGCATCGTTTGCATTCAGACATCCTTTAGTCGAAAAGCCGCAATCATTCAGATATGTACATACCAACTTGTTAAGCTGTTTATCATCCTCCACAACTAATATATGTATCATTTATTTCTCCTCACATATTTCCTTATCATTATAATTGTTCTTTAATCTGCGTAGCATAACGGTTGACCTTCCAATCATAAATATTGCAATCAAGAGCACAATTGTGCTTACTCCGATTCCCGTAGCCATATTCAGTATTTTGACATCATCCTCTTCACTGGCAAATTCT
>JBJENB010000112.1:0-1865 GCA_051879975.1 Wujia sp. | reverse complement strand
CCTGCCTCAACTACAGAAAATCCATCTTTAATAAGGAAATCACGCACAAGCTTACGCATCCTGCTTTCATCATCTACAACAAGAATTTTCTTACCATCCATAACATACCCTCCGAATGTCGTAATCTGCAATCAATTATAATTCCTGAATATGTTTAAAATGTGAATAATTTAACAGATTTGCATAATTAGTCTTGTAAAGCATGATCTAGAGCAGCCTCTCTGTCATTCAGCTCCTGTTCCCAAGCCTCTAAACGTTCCTCCCATGCGGAATACTTATTTAATACCTTTTCCTCAGCATTAAAATAACCTACATTATCATTGGTGACAATTATAAAAAACATACCCACTATAGTAACAGCCAAAGCAACAACTGCAATCACCAGCTTAGTCCTGATGTCTGACAATTTATCATAATCCTTCTTAAGCTTTGAAAACCGTTCATCGGATATCTGTGTATTCTTTGATTTATTTGTATATCCGAGCTTCGGAACCGGAATACAGGGAAGCTCACCTTCAGAAAAGCTATCAGCCAGATATGTCCTGAGTTCATAAAGGAAACCTATACCCACCGGTGTTATAAAATAGTTTTTACTTACCAGCTTAAGATATAACCGTCTCATTTCATCCATATCCTCAGGATTTATCTTTTTCTTAAGTGATTCTATGTTATTTTTTTCCTTTAAAGCTCTCTCATAATCTGTTTTGCTTACAAACAGATATCCATCTACATTATTTGACATTTTATACATTACCATTATGCTCCCTGAGATATTTCTCATACAAATCCGGTCTTCTGTCTCTTGTTCTGTTTAAGGACTGTTCCCTTCTCCATTCAGCAATTTTCTTATGATGTCCAGATTTCAACACCTCCGGTACTTTCATTCCCATAAATTCCTCCGGACGGGTATACTGCGGATATTCCAACAGACCATCATAAAAGGATTCATACAATGCACTTTCATCACTCCCCAGTACTCCCGGAACTAACCTTGATACAGCATCAACAATCATCATTGCAGGCAACTCACCACCCGTCAACACAAAATCTCCTATGGAAACATTGTCTGTAACAATTAGCTCAAGCACTCTCTCATCTATACCCTCATAATGGCCACACAAAAGAATTAAGTCCTCCTCCTTAGACAGTTCCTCAGCCATTGATTGGTTAAAGGGCTTTCCCTGTGGAGTCATATATAATACTCTTGCATTCTTGTTTTCTATTTTATCCAATATACTCATGTATGCGTCATACACCGGTTTGGGTTGCATCAGCATTCCTGCTCCACCCCCATACGTGTAATCATCTACATGTCCATATTTATTGCCTGCAAAATCTCTTATATTGACAGCCTCAATTTTAATTAATCCTTTTTCCATAGCTCGTCCTGTAATACTCTCACCAAGCCCACTCATAATCATCTCCGGAAAAAGAGTCATTATATGAAAATTCATTAATCCAGCATTCCTTTCATCAACCTTACTGTAACCGTCATTTCATCATAATTCATGAATATTACACAGTCCTTAATAACAGGAATTAGTAACTCTCCCCCGTCTTTCATCTCCACAACAAACACATCATTGGCACCTGTCTGCATAACATCTTGAAGTATTCCCAGCTCTGTCCCATCCTCAAGTACAACCTTCATACCAAGGACATCAGCAATATAATATTCATCCTCCTCAAGCGCAACTGCATCCTCTCGATTTACATATAATTCACAGCCCTTATATTTCTCAATTTCATTTATATCAGAAAATTCCTTGAAAGCAAGTATAACCATATTTTTAAAGAATTTACAGCTTCTCACCTCAACCTGCATATTCCCGGTTTTTGTTCTTATAAAGCATTTCTTAGATCGG
>JBJENB010000111.1:0-30831 GCA_051879975.1 Wujia sp. | reverse complement strand
TCTTCGTATTATAGACAGGAAACGTCTGGAGATGGAAGAAAGAATGGGTGGTGCTACTGAGGATTCGGATATCATCAATCTTCATGAGCTTGAGTCCAACCTTGTATATTTTGATACATCTCTCAGAGCGAATCGTATGGTGGTGGACAGATTAACCAGATATAGTGGAGTTAAGAAGTTCCCTGAGGATCAGGAGCTTTTGGACGATGTAATAATCGAAAACCTTCAGGCAATCGAGATGACCCAGATATATCGAGATATCTTAAAGGGTACAAGAGAGCTTATGTCGACAGTAATTGATAACAGGTTGAACAATATAATGAAGTATCTTGCAGCTATTACCATTGTAATGTCCATACCTACCATTATCTCAGGCTTGTATGGTATGAATGTGGCGGGGGAATGGATGCCGTTATCGGCGACTCCTTATGGCTTTTATATAATCTGCGCTATAACAGCTGTTATCTGTCTGATTGTATGGCTTGTCCTTCGTAAAAGAAAAATGGTTTAACAATAGGCTATCCAAAGTAGCATATACATGGCTATGGGTGATGCCTTAGGAAGAATATTGACGCCAAGCTCTTTATAGAGCTTGGTGCTTTCATAAGTGATTCTGTCTTCAACTCCTGTGAGGAAGACAGATATTTTTTTGTCTCTGCATAACTCCATAAATTGAGATAATGCTTTATCTTCAGTGCAAAGTGTTCCTGAGTGATAGGTTTCTATGAGAACTGATTTGATATGCTCCGGTGGTACAGGATACACCTGACCGGGACATGCTTTTATATACAATACCGGAGCATGGTGGCTTAGGTAAGCACCTTCTGCATCCTTGTGTATCATATTTTTTATTGCTCCTGAGTTCGCTGAAAGCATAGAAAATTTTGACATAATACTATCAATAGGCTCTGGATTAAACGCCTTATTCTGGTGGTATAAGTTGTCTCTTACAAATCCATAAAAATTATTCTCACAGCTAACGATTTTGTCATCATATGGAGAATGCGGCATAGCCAATAGCCCGTTATGGATATAGGTGTTATCCTCGCAGTTATTATAGGAAATAAAAATGCCGGGAGTATTTGCCTGTTTTATAAAAGTAACAGCGCTGTGAAAATTCACATATCCGTTAGCACGGGAGTCCTCAAGTATGTAATTACTTGAAACCAGAACGACAGGGATACTTATTGAAGAAAATAAAAGAGAAAGACCCGCCGCTGTGTATTGAAGCGTGTCTGTTCCGTGGGTAATAATTATGCCGTCATATTTATCTAAGCTGTGTTTTATTGTCAATATAAGCTTGTTTAAATATTCACCATCAAGGTTTTCACTCAAGATGGTGTAAGGCTCAATGGTGTCAAAGTGAACAGAAGCATCACCACTGTATCCATTGAGAAGCTTGTATTTCCAACATCTATCGGTTCCGATATAACCGTCTTTAACTGTTGAACCAATGGTTCCACCTGTAAATATGACAAGAATCTTCATATCTGACTCCATTTCCCTTTAAGCCTCCAATTTTGTCTGTCATTGAAAGCCTGCATGTCTGCAAGGCTTAAGCTCAGACTCTATATGGTTATTATGCACTTAAATATACTTGATTATCAAGAGGAAATTCTGTAAAGTAGGTAATATATAGTGAGACCTGTGGTGGTATATATCAGATAAAAGGCCAAGGCTACGGAAAAGATTGCTGACTTAAAAAAAAGAGGAGAAATAATGATATGATTAATAAAGGCAGACTGTATGGCATAGGTGTTGGTCCCGGTGACCCGGAGCTTATGACAGTTAAGGCTATAAATACGATAAAAAAATGTAATGTTATAAGTATCCCTGCTGCCGATAAGGATAGCTGCACAGCGTATCGTATTGCAGTTGAAGCAGTCCCTGAGATGCTGAATAAGGAAATATTATCTGTTGCGGTGCCCATGACTATGGATTTAACAAGGTTAAATAAGGCCTATGATGAAGGTTCGGAAAAACTTGCGGCTATGTTGGATTCCGGTAAAGATGTAGCATTTCTTAATCTTGGGGATCCCACGATATATGGTACATATATGAGTATACACGAAAGAATCCTTGGTATGGGATACGAGGCGGAGATTGTAAGCGGTGTGCCATCCTTTTGTGCGGTGGCCGCGGTGCTTTCTACTTATATTGGATTGAGAAATAATGTTATACACATACTACCCGGTCAGAAGGTAGATTCTGACGAGCTAATAGAAATGCTTGAAAACGGAGATACCGTGGTAATTATGAAATCCGGTAATAGTATTTCGGAGCTTAAAAATAGTCTTATTAAGCTTGAGCAGGAGGGACGACTTAGGGCACTGGCGGTTATGGATTGTGGTATGCCTACAGAAAGAGTGTTCAACAGTATTTGTAACTTACCAGATGATTCGGGATATTTTACAACCATATTGGTGCATCCGAAGAATAGTCCGGAAGATATGAGGAATAAACAGACATATTGATAAATATTAGATGGGGTAGCAGTTATGGAGACACATGAAGACTATGAGAAATATGTATATAAAAACCAGAAAAAGCTAAGGTCCGGCATAACCACAGGGAGTTGTGCAGCTGCTGCGGCCTGTGCAGCAACAACTAAGCTTTTGCTTGGCGTACAATTAGAAAATGTCCCTCTTAAAACACCCAAGGGCATTACTGTGAACATTCCTGTTTCAATGGTGGAGAATACAAATGAGTATGTGGAGTTTATGGTAATTAAGGATAGTGGTGATGACCCGGATGTAACCAACGGAGCAGAGGTTCATGTGAGGGTTGGGAAGCTAGATGGCGGTAAACAGAATGAACAGATATCTGACTTTTATTTTACATCTGACTGTTATTCCGGATTATATCTGGAGGGTGGAAAAGGAATTGGTCGCGTAACCAAGGAGGGGCTGGAACAGAAGCCAGGTCAGGCTGCAATAAATGTGGTGCCGAGGCAGATGATATTTGATGCCGTTGGCAGGGTGGCTGAGAGTGTTTCCTATTATGGCAGTCTCCTGATATTGGTCAGTATGCCGGAGGGGGAGAAGCTTAGCAAAAGAACCTTCAATCCGAGACTGGGAATTCAGGGGGGATTATCAATTCTGGGTACAAGTGGTATAATAGAGCCAATGAGCGAAAGAGCAATAGTAGATACAATAGAAGCACAGATTAGACAGCTTAAGAATACGAATCGGCATAGCTTACTTGTAACACCGGGGAATTATGGCAGGGGCTATGTTTCAGATTATCTGGGGCTTTCATTGGAGGACAGCATAAAGAGCAGTAACTATATTGGAGAAACGATTGATTTGGCTGTGTCCTATGGCATGGAAGAATTGCTTTTGGTGGGGAATGCAGGCAAGCTCGTTAAGCTGGCGGCGGGTATCATGAATACACATTCGAGGATTGCTGACGGAAGACATGAAATATTTGCTGCACATGCAGCACTTTGTGGCTGTGACAGAGTCGGAATAGAGAGTATCATGAATTGTATTAATACGGATCAAATGCTTGAGGTCCTTGATATGAGACATTTGAAGGATGCGGTTTTATCTAGTATAATAAAGAAAATTGATGAGTGTATGAGTCGCCGTATAGGAGGCAGACTTCGCTATGGAGTTATGCTTTTTTCAGAGCATTATGGCTTCCTTGGAGCTACACCTGAGGCGGCGAAGCTGGTGGAAAGATTTAGAACATAAATGTTCTGGAGAATTCGTTTATTTGTGAGGAATATCATATGGTTCATATAGTGGGAGCGGGTCCGGGAGCACCGGATTTAATAACTCTTCGGGGAAAAGCATATATTGAGGAAGCAGATGTCATTATCTATGCAGGTTCTCTGGTTAATCCTGAGCTGTTAAGCTATGCAAAAAAGGATTGTCAGATACATAACAGTGCATATATGGATTTAGAACAGGTGATAGAGGTAATCAAGGCTGCTGAAGCTGATGGTCTGATTACCGTAAGACTGCACACTGGGGATCCTTCAATTTACGGTGCTATAAGAGAGCAGATGGATGAGCTTGACAGGCTGGGAATAAAATATGATGTATGTCCGGGAGTCAGTTCCTTGTTTGGGGCGTCATCGGCTCTTAAGCTGGAGTATACGCTTCCGGACGTATCTCAGACGGTGATAGTTTCAAGGGCAGAGGGAAGGACTCCTGTTCCTGACAGGGAAGCCTTGCAAGCCCTTGCTACACATAGGGCTACTATGGTATTATTTTTGTCATCAGGTTTAGCCGGGAAGGTGAGTACCGAGCTGATGGAGGGTGGATATGAAGGCAATACGCCGGTTGCGGTAGTGTACAAGGCAACCTGGCCCGATGAGAGAATTATCAGAACAACGCTTGCAGACCTTGAGAATTCAATGAAGCAAGCCAATATCCATAAGACAGCTCTTATTATTGTAGGTCATGTTTTGGGTGGAGAATATTCAAGATCCAAGCTATATGATGGAACATTTACAACGGAATTCAGGGAAGGAAAAAAGGATATTAACGAATGAACACAACGATTATAGCCTGTAGCGTAAGGGGCTACGAGCTGGCGAAGGAGCTGGCGAAGAAATTGGATGAGGAGTTCCCCAGAGACAAGGTTGATGTGGTTGTCAGGTGCAAGAGTGTAGAGGAGAGCATAGACGAGCCGCTTATTGATTATGTGGGAAGCATATTTGACAAAACTGACAGACTTTTGTTTGTTTCTGCGGCAGGAATTGCAATACGAATGATAGCACCATATCTGTCTCATAAGTCTGTAGATCCGGCAATAGCTGTTATGGATGAAACCGGAAGATACTGCGTTTCTCTTCTTTCAGGACATGCAGGAGGCGCAAATGAGTTTGCGGAGATAATAAGCGATTTAATCGGTGCTACACCGGTTATTACCACAGCAACCGACAACGAGGGCAGGTTTGCAGTTGATGAGTTTGCCCGTAAAAATGATTTGGTAATTTCTGATTGGTCTTTGGCGAAGGATGTATCTGTCAGAATCCTTGAGGGGCAGGAGGTATGCTTCTGTTCAGATATAATGGTTGAAGGACAGGTACCGGAATATGTGGAATTTATTAGTGCCACTGAGTTACCGGGGCTGTCTATGGAGAAGCTTGCTGTGTATATTTCCAATGATATTGAGGATGAGGGATATGGAGAGGAGCTTCAGGTTTTGCACCTCATTCCGAAAAATATTGTTGTGGGACTTGGTTGCAAGAAAAATACCTCCTATGACAAGATAAAGGCAGCGATAGAGAGCTGTATGGAGGAGCAGGGAATAGACAGACGTTCCGTGGCTGCCATAGCAAGCATTGATTTAAAGAAGGAAGAAAGTGGAATTCTGGAGTATTGTCATGATAATGAGATAGAGTTTGTCACCTACTCAGGTGAAGAATTGGAGGAGCTGGAGGGAGAATTCAGTGAATCAGATTTTGTGGAGAGCATAACAGGGGTTTCACATGTCTGTGAGAGAAGTGCCATGAAGCTTGCCCTGGAAATGCTTGATAATAAGATGACAAGACTAAAAAATGTTAAGAATGCGCAGCTTATATGTGACAAGAAGGTATATGACGGAGTAACCGTTGCCCTGGCACAATTAGATGGAGGTGTAAGCTTTTGAAGCAGCTGTATGTGGTGGGTATAGGACCCGGTAAGCATGAGCTTCTTACCATAGAAGCGGCAGAGGTGTTGGCTGCCTGTGATACCATAGTGGGCTATAATGTCTATGTAGATTTGGTCAGGGAATATTATCCTGATAAGGAATATTTAGCGACAGGAATGACCCGTGAGGTCCAGCGCTGCAGACTCGCCCTTGAGGCGGCGGAGGGTGGAAGGACTACAGCTATGATTTGTAGTGGCGACGCCGGGGTTTATGGTATGGCAGGGATCATGCTGGAGTTGGGAAATGATTATCCTGAGGTTGATATTGAGATTATACCGGGTATAACAGCAGCACTTTCCGGTGCTGCGGTTCTGGGAGCACCCTTGGGACATGACTTCTCCGTCATTTCCCTCAGTGATTTGCTGACTCCGTGGGAAAAAATAGTTAAGAGAATAGAATGTGCTGCCATGTCTGATATGGCAATTGTGATATACAATCCTTCGAGCAGGAAGCGTTCTGATTATCTTGCCAAGGCGTGTGATATAATGCTTCAGTACATTTCCCCGGATACGGTATGTGGTTATGTGCGAAATATCGGGCGGGAGGGTGAGAAACATGAGATTCTCCCACTTAAGGAATTGAAAGCGGCAGAGGTGGATATGTTTACGACAGTTTTTGTAGGTAACTCTTCTACCAAATACATCAATGGCAGAATGGTTACCCCAAGGGGATATCAATTATAAGCACTCCGGAAGTAATATAAAAACTTCGCGAGGGTCAACTTAGTAAAAGAGGTGTACGGATGAGTAAAGGAAATGGTGGAAGCAACAGAAGGAGAAAACAGATGAATCACGAATTTCGTCTTGTCTCAGATGAGTTGCTGGAGGCAGAACAGAGTAGTGGTGAGCAGGTTGTTTTTTCAGGTGAGTTGACAGGAGATAAGTCTGAGAGGTCAGAGGCTTTGGTAGCCACAGGAGATAAGTTCGAGAGGGCGGATGCTTTGGAAGGTGCCGGAGTTAAGTCTGAGAGCTCAGCTGTGGTGACTGACGACAGCCAGATAAATAAGTCGGAGACTTCAGAGGATAATGGGGCGAAAGGTAACGCGACATTGGCTGACGGCGAAAGAGGAAATAAGAAGGAAAAGAATAAGAGGAGGCAGATGGCCAATGAGAGTCTGAGGGTTCAGGAGAGTGAGTGGATTCTTGCTCAGGCAAGGGAAAGACACAAGCTGGAGGAAGAGGCATGGGAGCATATTCAGGAGGAGCAACAGCTCCTCAATGAGAGATACCGCTCCATAGAAGCTGAGCTTAATAAGACCAGGGAAATCAGCAGATACCATGAAAATTTCAAAGATGACCTTGAGGAACAGATGCTGGCTCTTCACGGTTTATCACAGGATAAGCTTCAGGGAATGAAGGAGTATAAGAACGCCAGATATCAGGGAATGGCGGTGGCAATCTTTATTTGCTCCATAGCAATTGCCACTATATGCGGATGGCAGTATGGTATTACCTCACAGCTCACATTATTTATGGGCATCTGTGTGGCAACTGAGGGAGCGCTTCTCTCTCAGGAGGGCAGACGGGGAAAAGCCATTGACTGGATGTGCAGAGTTCTTTACATGCTTCCTCTTCCTGCTATGGCCGGCATGTACACCTGCAGTAAGCTATGGCCGGAGTATCTGGAGCTTGCAATGTCAGCTGCAGCAATTGCTGCAATGGTAATCGTAATTATCGGTACGGTTTCATATTTCATGAGAAATCCTTACAGACTTGAAAGAAAAAGGGTTAGGGAGGCTAGGTCTGACCTGAAGGAGCTTGAACAGCTGGCTCATAAGGCAGTTAAGAAGAATATTAAGAGCAGAAAACGTCAAGAGAGACTTGAAGAGAAGCAGGCTAGAAGGACTGCAGCGAAACTGGAGCGTAAGACCAGAAAAGAGGCAGCAAAGGTTAAGCGTGATGAGAGCAGACAAAGAAGAAGCGCTGCCAGAAAGCAGTATGTTGAGGAATTTAAGACAAAGCTTGCTAAAAGGTCTGAGGAAAGAAAGCTTGCGAAGGCAGAGCAGGCAAGCAGAAAACAGGCAAGGGCAGAGGCAAAGGCTCAGGAGAAGCTTGCAAGAGTAGTTGCCCAGGCAACAGCTGCAACAGAGACCAGAGAGCAGATTAAGCCTGACATGGAACAAAACAAACCTGCGGAAGCAGAAGCCGAAGCGGCGGCTTTTCAGGAGGAAAACAGGTCTGAAGCCGATGCAGAGGTAATACCTATTTCTCAGAAGGAAGCATAGTATTATATATAAATGGTTGTATTCGTGTATAGTGTAGGAATGCATTTTGAGTTACGGAGTGAGAGTTATCGAGAGTATTGTAATATTTGGAGGCACAACAGAAGGACGAAGACTGGTTGAGAAGCTTGCCCATTTAGATGTAAGGCTGTATGTATGTGTTGCCACAGAGTACGGGGCAGCTCTGATGGATGAACACGACAATGTTACTGTGATTTGCAGACGCATGAATCAGCCGGAAATGGAAGCTTTTCTGAGGGAAACCAAAGCAGGTCTCTGTGTGGATGCCACACATCCCTATGCGGTGTTGGTATCTGAGAACATCATCAAAGCCTGTGATACGTTGGGATTGGAATGTATCCGTGTGGTTCGGGCTTGTGAGGACAATAAGGATGAGGCGTTTGGCTGTGTGGAAAGCGTTTCTCAGGCGGTGGAATATCTGAAGAGTGTCAAAGGAAATATATTTATCACAACAGGAAGCAAGGAGCTTGAGGCTTACACCGACATTCCTGATTATAAAGACAGATGCACGGCGAGGGTTTTGCCTTCGGCTGAGGTTATGAATAAATGTGCAGAGCTGGGCTTTGAGGGCAAAAAAATCATCGGTATGCAGGGCCCGTTCAGCGAGGAAATGAATTACCAAATGTTTTTGGAAGCAAAGGCACGCTGGGTAGTAACCAAAAACTCCGGTAAGGAGGGCGGTTTTCAGGATAAGTGTGAGGCTGCCATCAGGGCAGGTGCAGGTCTGGTTATAATCGGAAGACCAAGAGAGCTGTCGGATAAACGAATGAGCTTTGATGAGGCTGTGCGGTATATTAGTGCTTTCATAACAGATAAGATAACTAAGCAGCAAGAGATAATGTCACAGAATAAGCTCATTTCGCAAAGTAAGATTATGAAACAGAATAATATACACACCATATATATTATAGGTATAGGTCCGGGAGCAGACGATGAATTAACCCTCGCTGCAAGGAGGGCTATTGACAGCTGTGATGCCCTGGCGGGAGCAGAGCGATGTCTTAAGCTTTGTGGTGACTGTAAAGCTAAGGAAAGGCTTTCAACCTACAAAACAGATGAAATAATTGAATTTATTAATAAGCATCCGGAATATCAAAGCATTGGGATTGTTTACTCCGGAGATATTGGCTTTTATTCAGGAGCAAGGTCACTGGTTGCGTATTTTGAACAGGAGATATTCTGGGAGGAGCTGGATGGGGTAGTATATAGCAGACTTCCTAATGGTGAGTATTACGGTCTTGAGTATGTTCCCGGCTTATCCTCACCTGTTTATATGCTTGACAAGCTGGGACTTTCCTGGGAAAGTGTTGTGTTTACAAGCAACCATGGAAGGGACAATGACATCATTTCCCTTATTCGCAGCAATGAGAATGTATGTACCCTCCTTGGTAAACCGAATGATGTGTCGGAGATTTGCAGGAAGCTTGTTGACTGTGGAATGAAGGATGTATTCGTGACCGTTGGGGAGCGTTTGTCCTATGATGATGAAGAGCTTACTATGGGAAATGCGGAGGATTTGACTGATAGGGAATTTGACAGTCTGTCGGTGGCATTGTTTGAAAATAATCATCCTACAAGGAGAATCGTAACACCGGGCATAGGTGATGATGAATTCATAAGGGGAAGTGTTCCTATGACCAAGGAGGAAATCAGAATTCTTTCACTGGCAAAGCTTAGGCTTACTGAAGCATCAGTTTTGTATGATGTGGGGGCAGGAACAGGTTCCGTTTCCGTTGAGGCGGCAAGGCTTATGAATAAGGGAAGAGTTTATGCCATAGAGAAAAACATAGAAGGAATACAGCTTATAAAGCAAAACTGTAACAAGCATGGAGCTGACAATGTTAAGGTGATTGAGGGTGCTGCTCCAATGGCACTGGAGGCTTTGGAAACACCAACCCATGCATTTATAGGGGGCAGCGGCGGAAAGCTTTCTGAGATAGTCGGTGCGTTGCTGGGTAAAAATGAGAAGATTCGATGTGTAATCAATGCGGTCACAATTGAAACGGTTGCGGAGCTGGAACGGCTCTGTACAAGATATCCTCAGTGCGAGGATATGGAGATCATACAGGTAAATGTATCCAGAGGCAGAAGGGCAGGAGGATATCATCTTATGTCCGCAGAAAATCCGGTATATATTGCAAGCTTTGGAGGAGAATAATGTCACAAAATGATAAGCCCAAATTGAATAACACATCCTCTGCCAGATTTGTACTGGCGGCTGTTAAGAGCGGAAGCGGTAAAACCACCGTGACCTGTGGGCTTATACAGGCATTTCAAAATCGTGGTCTTAGGGTATCCTCCGTAAAATGTGGTCCCGATTACATTGACCCTATGTTTCACAGAAGAGTATTGGGAGTTTCTACAGGCAATTTGGACACGTTTTTTACAGATGAGGCGACAACCAGAGCCATACTTCGGAGAAGAACGCAGGATGCTGACATAACTATTTTGGAAGGGGTTATGGGCTATTACGATGGCTTGGGCGGCGTATCAGACAGGGCAAGCACCTATGAGCTTGCCGGGATAACCGGCTCCCCTGTAATCCTTGTGGTGGATGCAAAGGGAATAAGCGTTACCCTCTCTGCGCTGATTAAGGGAATCATAGATTACAGAGAGGACAGTCATATTGCAGGAATTATATTGAACCGGGTTTCAGAAAGCTATTATCTCCGTCTGAAGCAATTGCTTGAGGAAAACTGCGGAGTTCCCGTGGTGGGCTTTCTGCCGGAGATTTCTGACATAAATGTTCCGTCAAGACACCTGGGGCTGATTGCACCGGAGGAGATAGAGAGCTTTAATGCCTGGAAAAACACCTTAGCTGATGCCATAGAAAAATATATTGACTTGGATTCGCTGCTTGGTATAGCCGCAACAGCGAAGCCTCTTACAGAGGATGTTGATGTGGCATGCAGAAAGCTTCCAAGCTTAAAAAATAAAATAAGAATAGCAGTTGCAAGGGATGAGGCCTTTTCCTTTTACTATTCGGAAAACATGGAGCTTTTGCAGCTGCTTGGCGCTGAGCTTGTATATTTTTCACCCCTTAGGGATAGGAAGCTGCCGGAAAACGTGCAGTGTCTATTATTGGGTGGCGGTTATCCTGAAATCTATGCAGGACAGCTTTCAGAGAATAGGGGTATGCTGGAGAGTATTCGGAGGGCATACGAGGATGGAATCAAAGTCATTGCAGAGTGCGGTGGCTTTATGTATTTGATGAAGGAGCTTTGTGATGACAAGGATATAAGCCATCCCATGGTTGGAATCCTTGAAGGCAGGGCTTACAACACCGGGAGACTCTGTCGTTTTGGGTATATTGAGCTTACCGCAAATATAAATGGAGAGCCTGTGACAATAAGGGGACACGAGTTTCACAGGTGGGATACAAGCTGTAACGGAACAGGGCTTATTGCAAGGAAACCAATCACAGGGGATGAATACGCCTGTATGCATCTGACGGATAGACTGTTGGCAGGCTTTCCTCATCTGAGCTACTTCAGCAATGTGGAGTTTATTTATAAATTATTTGTAGATATATGGAAGCTTGATTAAGGATGGGCGTGAGCGTTTTGCACGATAATCCTGAGAAAAGTTTTAATAGGTGTAAAGAAAAATGCAATACAATAAATTAAACAATAAACACAATCATGTTCCGGAGGATTACGAGTCTGTCGGAAAAATATGTAAAAACAACTGGGACAGTATAGCAAAGCCCATAGACAGTCTGGGTCTTTTGGAGGACTGCGTAGTAAAGCTGTGCAGCATAGCCGGGTCACCGGAGCCGTACAAGCTGGATAAAAGAGCTGTAGTGGCAATGTGCGGAGACCACGGAGTGGTATGTGAGGGCGTTACCCAGACGGACAGCTCTGTTACCAGAGTGGTCAGCGAGAATTTTGCAGAGGGGAAATCCTCTGTAAATCACATGTCGGCGGTGGCATCGGCGGATGTGTTTGCCGTTGATATCGGAATGGACTGTGATGATTATCCTGAGCGGGAGCTTGTGACCGGCAGGGTTATTAACCGGAAGGTTGCAAGGGGAACAAAAAATCTTGCGATGGAGTCTGCCATGACAAGGGAACAGTGTCTGGAGGCTATAAGCTGTGGAATCGATATAGTGGGAGACCTTAAGACGAAGGGGTACAGGATTATACTGACCGGTGAGATGGGAATAGGTAATACTACTCCTACAAGCTGTCTGGCGGCTTATCTGTTGGACAGGACTGCGGCGGAGGTTACTGGAAGGGGAGCAGGACTGTCTGCTTCCGGAATAGAGAAAAAATGTGCTGTTGTTGCTAAGGCTGTGGAAAGGGTGACAGCGAAATATGGATTTGCTAAACAGCTGGATACAGAATATAGCTACAGCTATGAGAACATTTGTGACAATCCGTATTTCAATATTTTGGCAGAGCTTGGGGGCTTTGAGCTGGCGGGAATGGTTGGCTTGTTCCTAGGGGGCATCAAATTCAGAATACCCATTGTGATAGATGGTGCAATATCCGCTGTCTCGGCACTTATGGCGTCCAAGCTTGACGCAAGGGTTCCACTTTATGCCTTTGCTTCCCATGTATCAGGGGAGAGAACAGGGGGACTGGCTTTAGAGGAGCTTGGTTTAGAGGCGATCGTTCACGGAAAACTATGTCTTGGAGAGGGAACAGGAGCTGTGACACTTCTGCCGCTTCTTGACATGGCCCTTGCGGTCTATCGTGAGATGGGAACCTTTTCAGATTATAATATTGAGGCATATCATAGATTTTAGGAGCAATTATGTTGTATTTAATAACCGGTGCAAGCGGTAGCGGCAAGTCGGAATACGCGGAGAAGCTGGCGGTTGACCTTGGTAAACAATATGAGAATAAGAATAGCCTGTTGTATGTGGCAACCATGCTGTCCCGCAAGGATGCTGAGACTGAGGAACGAATTGCAAAACATAGGAAGCAGAGAGCCGGAATGGGCTTTGAAACTCTGGAGCTTCCCATTGGACTGGAAGGGCTGCTTAGGGATGTCAGGGTGAATAAATCCTCGGTCATATTACTTGAATGTATGTCCAATCTTCTCGCCAATGAAATGTTTGAGGGTGAGGGCAGAATGAAGCTTGAGAAAATAAAGTGTGAAAATAATGCGGATTTCTACCACAATAACATTGTGGAGGAAAGAAAAATTGTTGAGGAATACATTATTTCTCCCTGTGCAGGGCTGACAGCCGGGGTGGGAGATTTGGTGATAGTAACCAATGAAATTTTTTCAGACGGTAGGACCTATGATGAACTGACGGAGGAATATGTCAGACTTTTAGGATATATAAATACCCGGTTATCTGCTATGGCGGATGCTGTGGTGGAGGTGGTATGCGGAATACCCGTTGTCCATAAGTCCGTCAGCCATATCAAGTTAGAAATGAGCAAGTAATCATTTGAGGAGAATTGTTATGTTTAAATCCCTGATAATTGCATTTTCAACATATTCAAAAATTCCTATGCCAAGGGTAGATTGGAACGAGAAGAGCATGAGATACAGTATGTGCTTTTTTCCGTTTATTGGTGTTTTTATCGGGACACTTGAGGTAGCTCTTTTGTACGGTCTTACGGAGCTTGGCTACAGTACCGTCTGTATATCGGTGATACTTACTGTTCTTCCGGTGCTTGTAACTGGTGGTATACACATGGATGGCTTTATGGATACAATTGATGCAAGAAGCTCCTATAAGGATAGGGAGGAGAAGCTGAAAATACTTAAGGATCCTCACACGGGAGCATTTGCCATAATATTTGGTATAGCTTACTGTCTGTTGTATTTTGGATTTATGTTTGAGCTGGTGAGCAGATTACAGCTTTCGGAGAAAAGCTGGTATGAATATTCGTCAATTTTGATTTTGGCGCTTGGACATGTCTACAGCAGAGCCTTAAGCGGGTTATCTGTGGTCTCTTTGAAAAAGGCAAAGAAGGATGGAATGGTGGCAAAAACTGCCAATGCTTCAGACGGGGCTGTAAAGGGAATTATGGCAATATGGGTAATAATACTGATTGTGGCATTTATCCTTATTGATTTGCAAAGGGGCATCGGGGCTGCTGCTGCCGGAATGATTGCATTTTGGTATTACAGATACACTTCATATAAGCATTTTGGGGGAATAACAGGCGATTTAGCTGGTTATTTCCTACAGCTATGTGCGCTTTTGATACTGATTGTCTGTGCTGTGCATCTGTAATCTGAATTTGGAGCAAATGTAGTTTAACATAGACATCCGACGGGTATCCGTAGGAAGCTACGGTACGAGATTCAGTGATTTTTTACTTAGTAAGGAGATTAACCTATGATATTTGTAATCGGTGGAGCGTATCAGGGGAAAACAGAATATGTAAATGAGAGCTTTGGCGAGGAATATGAAATTGTGGATGATTATCAGCTTGTGGTTAAGGAACAGCTTAGGACAGGGGAAAATCCCATTGAAAGGGCTACCGAGCTATTGGAAAATGTCTTAGACAAAACGGTAATAATCAGCAATGAGCTGGGGGCAGGTCTTGTTCCCATAGACGGCTTTGAGAGAGCGTACAGGGAGGTAAACGGCAGGGTAAACTGTCTGATTGCAGAGAGGGCAGAACAGGTCATCAGAGTAATCTGTGGTATAGGAACGAGGATAAAATGAAGCTATTATTGATTAGACATGGTGCAACTCCCGGCAATTTACAGGGAAGATATGTGGGCTCCACGGACGAGGGAATAACAGAGGCTGCCCGGAAACAGCTGAATAAGCTTAGAAACCAAATATGTCAGGAGCTAACCGGGTATGACTGGATGACTTATGGAATGGACAACTTGAAAATATATGTTAGTCCTTTGAAGAGAACCATTGAGACGGTAAGAATAATATTTCCAAATGCACATTTTCATGTGGAAGAAGCTTTGCGGGAATGTGATTTTGGAGAATATGAATATAAAAACTATGAGGAGCTGAAAAATGAGCCGGCATATCAGCGGTTTATTGACACCATGGGAGAGAGCGGATTTCCGGGCGGGGAAACGAAGCAGCAGTTTCAGGACAGGTGCTGTAGCTGTTATAGTAGAATCGTTGAGACATGTGGACAACCTTGTTGTGAGAAAATGTTGCTCAAGCAAAATGAGGTCATTGTTATAGTAGCTCATGGGGGAACAATCATGTCAATTCTTGACAGATATTCTTTTCCGCACAGGGATTACTACGACTGGCAGATAAAGCCGGGAGAAGGTTTTTTAGCTGATATGGACGGAAAAAATGGTGTACTGACTAATATTCAACCGATAGGAATATGAGATTATAAAAGTTGACATAACACAAAATTGCTGGGAATTGACGAATGAAACCACAGGAATTATAATTGTGGGGGAAAGAAGGTAAAGATTTGTGAGAGAATCGGTAGAAAAGAAAGGTCTGGATAAAAAGAAAAAAAAGCTTAATATATGTCAGATTATAGCCTTGGTTTTTGCCTTGGTTATTATTTTTGGTGCTATTCTGCTGACATTACCTATTGCTTCCAGAAGCGGAAAAAGCTGTGGCCCACTGACGGCGTTATTTACCTCCACATCGGCTACCTGTGTTACGGGACTTGCATTAAAGGACACATGGACTCAGTGGAGCATATTTGGACAGGTGGTTATCCTGGCGTTGATTGAAACTGGCGGTATGGGCTTTATGTCCGTTGCCTCCATGTATTTCTTTGCATTGAAAAGGAAGATCGATTTTCAGCATGTGCTTGTTATGGCCCAGTCGGTGGGAACTGACAACATACATGATGTGGTGAGAATACAGAAGAAGATTTTGATAGGTGGTCTTTCTATAGAAGCCATCGGTGCATGTATTCTTGCTGTCAGATTGTCTGAGTACTACAGTATTCCTAAGGCAATCTGGCTTGGCGTATTTCACTCAGTATCGGCATTTTGTAATGCCGGCTTTGACATCATGGGCTTTGAGGAGCCGGGCAGCAGTATGGGCTTGTTTTGCACGGATTATGCAGTATGCATAACATTGGCATTACTAATAATAATCGGAGGAATCGGCTTTGTAGTGTGGGATGAGATAACACGCATTAAATCTCCGAGAAAGTGGAGTATATATACCAAGATAGCCATTTTTTCAACATTTTTTCTGATAATAAGCGGAACCATAGTTTATTATATACTTGAAAATAATAACCCCGAAACCTTTGGTGATATGAATACGCCGGAAAAGCTTTTGGCGTCTTTTTTCCAATCGGTTACCACCAGAACCGCAGGCTTTGCCGCTGTAGACCAGGGAGCCTTAACGGAGACAGGAAAAATTATAACCATATTGCTTATGTTCATTGGAGGTGCATCGGGTTCTACTGCCGGTGGTCTAAAGGTTGTCACCCTGACGATTATTCTTATGTTCCTCTTCTCCAGAATGATAGGTAAGGAAAATGTTGAAATAATGAACAGGCGAATTCCGGAGCATCAGATCATGGATGCCTTGAGTCTATTCGGCATAATGACAATCTTAAGCTTCCTTGGCTCCATCTTAATCTGTGGCACAACGAAGTTTGGATTCCTTGATGGAATGTTTGAGTCGGTGTCTGCATTGGCAACCGTAGGTCTGTCAACCGGTGTCACCGGGGAGCTTGGACTTGTGGGTAAGCTTCTTCTGATTGTTTATATGTTCTTTGGAAGGATAGGAATTCTTACAATCAGTGTTGCTTTTTTGCAAAAGAAAAAGAAGTATCAGGAATATGAATATCCGGAGGCCACTATGCTTGTGGGTTAACCGGACAGGGAGGAGATAAGTAAATGAAATCATATGTAGTCATTGGGCTAGGACTTTTTGGAACTCAGATAGCACTGAAGTTATATGAGATGGGAAACAATGTAATGGTTATTGATACCAATGCAGCATTGATAGAGGAATATGCAAATAATGTCAGCAGGGCGGTTGTTGCAGATGCCAAAAAAAGAGATGTGCTGAAGCAGCTTGCTGTTGACAGATGTGACTGTGCAATTGTTGCAATGGCAACAGATTTGTCAGCCTCTGTTCTGATAACTATGAATTTAAAGGCTCTTGGTGTGCCGGAGATTATATGTAAGGTTCAGAATGAAACAGACATGGAAGTACTTGAAACACTGGGTGCGACTCAGGTAATAATTCCTGAAAAGCTTGCGGCAGACAGGCTGGCCAGAAGATTGAACCATCCAAATGTTTGGGAATATATTGAGCTTTCAGATCATTATGGAATTATTGAGATGGAGGTTCCGAAATGCTGGCTGGGTCAAAGCATTAAGAGCATCAATGTAAGGGCGAAATATGGAGTCAATATCATAGCCATAAGACAAAATGACGGGGTGAATGTATCCTTTGCTGCGGATTACAGCCTAAAGGATACAGATGTATTGGTATTAGTGGGTGACACGAAGGCACTTAACAAGGTGCAGAATGTTCACTAGTAATAGGGAAATAATATGCTTCAGCGGGCAGGAATAATTGCTATTGCCTTTGTGCTTGACATGGTATTGGGAGATCCTCATTTCTTATGGCATCCGGTACGGGGCATAGGAAGGTTAATTGAATATACGGAAAAGCTTTTGAGACGACTGCTTAAAATATCTGAGGATAGGGAAGCTGATATAAACAAAAAGCGAGTGGCGGGAGTGATTATCGTGCTTGTGGTTATTTCGTTTTCCGTTGCCATTCCTGTTGTAATTCTGTATTTTTTCTACAGATTGAACAGGTGGTTTGGCTTTGGCGTAGAGTGTGTTATGTGTTATCAGCTGCTTGCCATGAGGTCCCTGTGTGTGGAAAGCATGCCGGTATATAGGCGTTTGAAGGAAAACGACTTAGATGGAGCAAGGAAGTCTTTATCCATGATTGTTGGAAGGGATACGGACAGACTTGATGAACAGGGAATCATCAGGGCAACGGTGGAAACGGTAGCTGAAAATACCTCCGATGGTGTCATAGCCCCTCTTATTTTTATGTTTATCCTTGGAACGGCAGGAGGCTGGCTGTACAAGGCAATCAATACCATGGATTCCATGATAGGTTATAAAAACGACAGATACATTTATCTGGGCACGGCTGCCGCAAAACTGGATGATATCGTTAATTTTATTCCGGCAAGAGTGGCAGGCCTTATAATGGTTTTATCGGCATTTATGCTGGGTTTGGATGGGAAAAATGCATGGAGGGTTTTTCACAGGGACAGACGTAAGCACGCTAGCCCTAATTCTGCCCAAACCGAGGCTGCATGCGCAGGAGCATTAGGGGTACGCCTTGCGGGAAATGCATATTATTTTGGAAGGCTGTATGAAAAGCCGTATATTGGTGATGCTTTAAGACCAATCGATGCTGTTGATATAAAAAGGGCAAACAGGCTCATGTATACTACATCAATTATAACGCTGCTAATAGGGTTGGGTATTCTTTTGATTATTTCGGCATTTGGATAGATAAATAGATAGGTAATAATGTGGATAATAATTTGTGGGTATGTACTATGAAATAAACTGTATTTGCTCTGTGAAATAGAGATGTATTTAATATGTTAAATGTATAAAAAGGTAGAAATATGAATTACACACATGGCGGTGATATATATAGAAATACAATTCAATACGACTTTTCCGTAAATGTAAATCCTCTTGGAATGCCGGCTTCGGCTGTGAGGGTAGCACAGGAGGCTGTGACAAATTCAGACAGATATCCTGATTATTCAGGGGATGAGCTGAGGAGTAAAATAGCCCGCGAAAAAAGTTTATCAAGTGAGAATGTTTTGCTTGGAAATGGTGCTGCTGAGCTAATTTATATGCTTTGTGCCTATCTGTCGGTACAGGAAGACAGGAAAATCAGGGCATATACCATGGCGCCCACCTTCACAGAGTATGAGGCTGCTGTAAAGGCATACAGAGGAAACATGGAATATCATTATCTTAGGGAACGTAATAGCTTTGATGTCAAGGAGGACTTTGTAGACGGTATTACCGACGAACATGATATTGTTTTTGTTTGTAATCCCAACAACCCTACAGGAAGACTTATAGATAAGACAATGCTTAGGAAAATCGCAGAGCAGTGTCGATGCTGTAATGCGCTTTTGGTGGTGGATGAGTCCTTTATGCCCTTCGTGTCAGAGAAAAATGCTTTTACCATGCTTCATGAATTGGACAATTATGGTAATTTGATTGTGATAAGGGCATTTACCAAGATATATGCTATGGCAGGTCTTAGACTTGGATATATGGCATGCCGGGACAGCGGGCTTCTGGATAAAATGAAGTCCATGACTCAGCCTTGGAATACATCTGTTCCGGCTCAGATGGCAGGCTGCCGCGTCTTAGAGGAAAGGGAATATCTGACGGCGACAAGGGAGCTTATCAACCGTGAAAGACGTTTTCTCACGGCTGAAATGCAAAAGGGGCTTGCAGAAAATATAGTTGAAGGCTGTGCAAATTACATTTTGTTTAAAGCCAATGCCGGGCTTTATGATCAAATGCTTAAGCGGGGTATACTAATAAGGAAATGTGACGATTTTAAGGGCATTGAGGAAAATTATTACAGAATCGCTATTCGATCTCATGAAGAAAATTTGGAATTGATTCGAAGATGGCGAAGTTAAAATATTTACAAAGTGGGAGAATGATATTATAATAGGCTTATGCTACTGTAGCACAGTTGGTAGTGCAATTGATTCGTAATCAATAGGTCGTGGGTTCGAGTCCCATCAGTAGCTTTATTTGGCAGAAGGATATTGGAGGAATAAATTTTATTCAAAAGGGAATACTTGATTTTAGTCGAAGCATATGTTATAGTATGCCTAGGCAAAAACGTTATGATTAGTCCGTATGGGCAACAAAAACCCCACGAGGTCGCAACTCGTGGGGTTTCTTCTCTTTTTGAGGTTGAGCATTTCGACAATGATAAAACTTTTTGCATTTGATTGCCCCGGAATTGTGTGTGTGATATAATATGAAGCGCGCTGATGCGCGCGTAGGTCATCAAACTTCAGTAGCTCTCTTAGGAGTATGAAATATGAGTAAGCATTTAAAATTTGACAGATTGGATAATACCGCCAATATGTTTCCTGTCATTGCCAGCGAGAGCGTGAGCAATGTGTATCGTGTTGCGGTTACCTTGACGGAGAATATAGATGGAAATATTTTGCAGGAGGCCCTTGATAAGGTCCTCCCTTATTTTGATGTATTCAAGGTGAAGCTAAGGAAAGGTCTGTTCTGGTATTATTTTGAGGAGAACCTGAGACCGGCACCAAGGGTGCATGAGGAGAATACATTTCCTTGTGAATATATTAACCCTTATACCAATAATGAGTACCTGTTCCGGGTAACCTATTACGGAAGGCGAATCAATCTTGAGGTGTTTCATGTCCTCACGGACGGAAACGGAGCGCTTATGTTTCTGAAGGAGCTGGTATATCAGTATCTTCGTCTGGTTCATCCGGAGCTTAAGGAGATTCATACGGATAATCTGCAGGCTGACAGCACCATGGATAAGCAGGACAGCTATGTGAAGAATTACAAGAAGGCGGCAAAGAAGCCATACAAAACCGGCAAGGGACTTATTTTGAAGGGGGATTCCTTCTACGATAATGAGCTTGGCGTAATACATGGATATCTTAACCTTGAGGATATTAAAAGGGTGGCAAAGGGCTATGGTGTCACCATAAACCAATATCTGTTGGGAACCCTTACCTGGGCAATTTATCAGGAATATTTGGGAGGTATGCCCTCTAAGGTTCCAATCAGGTCTTCCGTTCCGGTAAACTTAAGACCATATTTTAATTCCACTACCACCAAGAACTTTTTTGCTGTTGTAACTTCGGTGTTTCAGCCGGAGAAGGAAAACTACACCTTCGAGGAGGTGCTGGGGGAGGTTGCAGAGTGCTTAAAGCAACAGATTAACAAGGAAAACCTGGGCAAAATTCTTGATTATAATGTGTCAAATGAGAAAAAACTTGTGCTGCGTGCCATTCCGCTTTTTATCAAGAATATTGCCATGAAGGCAATATACAATGCCTCAGCGAAATCAAGTACAATGACAGTGACGAATCTGGGGGTAATCAGCACGGCAAAGGAGTATTCTGAATACATTGAAGGCTTTTATGCAATGCTGTCCATGTCCAAGGGGCAGAATATCAAGGCGGCGGTATGCTCCTATAGAGACCGGCTTGTATTTACCTTAAGTGCCACTATTAAGGAAACTGATATTCAAAAGTGCTTCTTCCGCAAATGTGTTGAGGACGGAATAGAGGTATCAATAGAGACAAATGGAGTATATTATTGAGTATGAACAGATGTGAAAGATGTAATATCAATATATTGGATGACACGGTGAGCTGTCCCCTCTGTAAAAGTGTGCTTGTAAGAGAGGACAACAATCCACTGCCCACATATCCGGTTATAAAGGACAAAAAGCATAAGCTGAGAATTTTGGTAAAAATCTTTGGATTTGTGGCATTTATCATTGAACTGATACTGGTGTATATTAATTACAAATCTAATACTGATATATGGTGGTCTGCAATCACCGGGATTGTTTTTGCATATGTGTGCTTTTCTATCGGATTTGTCGGTGCAAGAAAGTATGATCACAGGACGAAGCTGTTCTGGGAAATAATATTGGCAGTAGCGCTTGCCATTGCCATAGATGTAATAATTGGCTTTAGCGGTTGGTCCATTAGGTATGTGGCTCCGATTATTTTCCTATTGGCGGATTTGATCGTGTTTGTCATTATGCTGGCTAATTTTCAATATTGGCAGGGATATCTGGTATCTCAGATATTACTTTTAACGGCTGTTGCAATCTGTGACATTATTGCTAAGGTACTTGATATAAGCAGTATTCTCCTGATTATAGCTACGGCGGTAACCGTGTTTCTTTTGGTGGGGACTATTTTATTTGGCGATAAGAAGGCCAGAACGGAGCTAAAAAGAAGGTTTAGAGTATGAGTGATTTTTTTGATGAAGATGAAATGGAAGAAGAAAAAATGGAAGAAGATAAAGTAAAAACTGCTATTGCGAATGAAAATGAGAAAAACGATAATTGTGATGAGCCTGTCAGGGAAATTAGCAGAAGAGCTAAGATTGTTCAGGGCGTGGTTGCTGAGTTCAACCGCAACAGCTTTCTTAGGACGAAGCTTAGAGATAACACGAGACCAATCAGCGATATTGATAAGAGCTTTAACTATCCCGACTATATAGATGTAAAGCGCATAGACCTTGGAAAATTCCCTATGGAGCTTGTATCAAGGAAGGATTGCGCTAACGGCAAGGTTGTTCTTCAGCTTCATGGTGGTGGATATGTGGGAGCCTTTAAAAACATTTATAGGACCATGGCAGGGCTTTATTCGGAGGTAAGCAATGGTGCTGCTGTTCTTACCATAGATTACAGAGTTGCACCAGAAAATCCGTTTCCTGCTGCACTTGAGGATGCCTATGAGGCCTATCACTGGCTGCTTGACAGCGGATATAGAGGAACGGATATTGTATTTGCAGGTGATTCGGCAGGTGGAGGACTGGTGTTATGCCTTTGCCATTACCTGAAGGGAAAGGGTGAGCAGCTTCCCGCAGGAATTGTTGTCATGTCGCCATGGACGGATCTGACCTGTAGTGGAGAATCCTATACTGAAAATCATGAGTGTGATGCTCTGTTTGGAAATGAGGATGAAAACTTTTTGAAGCATAGTCCCTATATTGGGCAGGAGGATCCGAGGAATCCGCTTATTTCACCATTGTTCGGAGATTTTACAGGCTTTCCTCCTATGCTTATTCAGGTGGGAACCAATGAGATGCTGTTAAGCGACTCTAAGGTACTGGCTGAAAAGGTTAAGGCAGCTGGATGCAAGGTGAGATATACGGAATATGAGGGAATGTTCCATGTATTTCAGATGGGGGCAAAGCTAATGCCTGAGTCTCAAAAAGCATGGGTAGAGGTAGGAAAATTCTTTGATGCGATAAGTGAAATGTAGAAGCAACTGGGAAAAACTTTGAAGAGATAAGCAAAATGTAGAAGAGGGTATATAAATGAGATTGGCACTTGCACAGACCAATATAATATGGGAGGACAAGCAGGCTAACCTAAAGCATGTGGAGGATATCCTTCGCAGTATAGCGGGAAGGTCGCAGCTGGTGTTATTCCCGGAGATGTCTCTGACGGGCTTTTCCATGAATACAGCGGCTACTGCCGATACAGATAGGGATACTGTCAGTGAGATAGAGCAACTTTCCAAGAAATACAACATTTCCATAGGTATAGGATGGGTTAAGCAGGGTGATTCTTTGGCAGAGAATCATTATTCCGTAATGACACCGGATGGAGGAGAGGTTTCAGATTATGTGAAGCTTCATCCCTTTAGCTATAGCGGAGAGGACAGGCTCTTCGTGGGTGGTGACAGATTGGTAAGCTTTTCACTGTGTGATTTTAGCATTTCCACAGCAATTTGCTACGACCTTCGATTTCCGGAGATATTTCAGATTATGTCGGAGAAGTCTGAGTTAATAATTGTGCCTGCCAACTGGCCTTCCAAAAGGCGCGAGCATTGGATGACGCTTCTTAAGGCAAGGGCTATTGAAAATCAGTGCTACATAGCGGGTATAAACTGCTGCGGCAAAGTGGGAGAATTGGACTATTCAGGAGATTCAGACTTATACAATCCTGACGGAAAAGCTCTGGAACCGGATGATGTAATTAATACCGGGATAATACCGGATGAAAAGGTTTTGATATATGATATCTGTAATGACGTGGACAGCTTCAGGAATAGCTTTCCGGTTAAGAGGGATAGAAGATGTAAGCTTTATGCTAACTGCACCATTTGATACCTTCGCACAATGATAGAATCATTAGCATATATAGGTTATGTTCTGTAAATACATATGGAAAGCTCAGGGTTTAGCGTTAATATTTGCGGTCGTATTATGCGACCGCAATATTGTTATCTTAAACAAATCTTAAGAGTTAAGCTACTTTTATCTTAAGGAGAAATGTGGCAGAATATGTAGTATAATACAGCGATTGTATGTGGGAAGCATTCATGTGAATAAGGGGTCGTTACACGGGAGGATAAAAATGTATAACATATTGGTATGCGATGATGAGAAGGATATTGTTGAAGCTCTTGCAATATATCTTAGCAGTGAAGGTTATGGGATTGTGAAGGCATATAGTGGGAAAGAAGCTTTAGAGCTTGTAGAAAAGCAGAATATTCATCTTGTGCTTATGGATATCATGATGCCGGTTATGGATGGGATTACTGCATTAAACAGGTTGAGAGAAAAAACGAATGTTCCGGTTATACTGCTTACTGCCAAGGGCGAGGATACGGATAAGGTGTTGGGATTAAATGTGGGTGCTGATGATTATGTTACCAAGCCATTTAATCCGATTGAGTTGATAGCGAGAGTCAGAGCCCAGCTTAGGAGATTCATGACCTTAGGAGGTGGAAATCCTGTCAACAAGGAGGATAGGATTTCCATTGGTGGTATAGAGCTGGATGACAAGGCAAAGAAGGTTGTGGTGGATGGAGAACCCGTCAATCTGACACCTACCGAGTATCATATTTTGAAGCTTTTTATGGAAAATCCCGGTAAGGTTTATTCGCCCCGGGACATATATACATCAGTATGGCAGGAGGTTCCTCTGGGTTCAGAGGGCACCGTTGCAGTACATATAAGACATTTGCGGGAAAAAATAGAGATAAATCCCTCGGAACCAAGATACCTTAAGGTAGTCTGGGGACAGGGATATAAGCTGGAGGGATAGATATGGATAAATTGAAACGAAGCTTTATTGGGAAGTTTATTGCCGTGATGCTGTTGATTATTTCTCTTCCCGCAGGTATTCTGCTTGCTGTATTTATAGGAATAGTTGTCCAGGAGGGTAAATTCCTTCCGGGGGAGATTGATGATGCGATAGATGAGAGAGTGGACTATATTTCTAGTCAATATGAGGTAGATGCTCTTGTATATTATCTTGCTACCATTGAGGGAAATAAGGGACTGATTGAAAAATTCAGAAATAACTTTTCTGAGGAACACTCTAATTATTCTTTTCAGATTGAGGCAACGGCTGGCTTTGATTCAGAAATGGAATCACTTATCAATTTCTCCTGTGATTCATATATCAGAAGCTACTCAAAATATTATTATATTATTTATTCGCCTAACCAGTTCTATTGGTACTATTGTCATGATGGAGAAGGTGTCTGCTCCCATTACGGTGTGTTTGAATATCCTGATAATCTGCTTGGATATGGATATGAGGTGGATGTTGAAAACAATGACAGTTCTCAGATAGTTGTAAATGATGGGAAAGATAAGATAGATATATATGGAATTATGAATTATGGAGAACCGGTATTTGGATATTGCTATGACGAGAAGTATGTTTCTGAATATGTTATCCCGGACAATGCAGAGATTGTCTCGGAAATTCATATGACTGCAATGGTTAAGGAGAATTTAACTGCAAGAGATAATTATTATCGCTCAAAGCTTGTTAAATATGGCAAGCTGACATACCGCCTTATGATACCGTGCTTTATTATATTCTGTATCATTTTTTTCCTCTGTAATGTATATCTGATAGCAGCCTGTGGTTGGGTAAAGGGCAAGGATGAGATTTACCTTAATAAATTTAACAGGATACCATATGACATTATACTTGGTGTGATATTAGTAGAATTTTTCCTTGTTTACAGAGAATATGACTATTATTCAAATATATATTATATCGGTTGGTTGATTGGTCTTTTGGGTATAGTATATCCTGTTGTTTTGTGTACCACCGTGACAAGAATAAAGACCGGCACATTGCTTAGCAATACCATAATTGTAAGGTCGTTCAGGTGGGTAAAAAAAATATGTGGAATAATATGGCACAACCTGCCCTTTGTCGGCAAATATCTTGGGATTATTGCCGGAGTGAGTATTCTGGAATATTTTATAGTTGTGTATGCAGATTCAGGAGGAATGCTGGTTGTATACCTTGTGACAGTTAATCTTGTGGCAGCCGTTTGGCTGGCACTCACTCTTTTAAAGCTCAAGAAGCTAAAGGAGGCGGCAGCGGAGATTGCAGGAGGGAATGTTGAATATAGGATTGAGACAGGTGAACTAAGGGGAGATATAAAGGCTCACGCAGATAATCTGAATTGCATAAGCGATGGCATAAGGGAGGCTGTATCGGAGCAGATGAAGAGCGAAAGAATGAAGATGGAGCTCATTACCAATGTGTCCCATGATATCAAAACACCGCTCACATCAATAATTAATTATGTGGACCTTATGTCCAAAGAGGAGATCAATAATCCAAAGGTAAAGGAATATCTGGAGGTATTGGAGAGACAGTCTGCAAGACTTAAGAAGCTTATTCAGGATTTGATAGATGCCTCCAAGGCTTCATCTGGTACAATGCCTGTGGAGCTTGCAAATGCTGATGTAAGAGTTCTGTTGGAACAGGTTCTGGGTGAATTTTCGGAAAAGCTTGAGGACAGAGGCATAAATGTAATGACCAAATATCTATCGGAAAACCTTGAGGTAACAGCTGACGGCAGACTGCTTTGGAGAGTATTTGAGAATCTGATCAATAATGTTGTAAAGTATGCATTGGAAAATACCAGGATGTATATAGATGTGGCTGACAGCGGTAAATTCATTGAAATTACAATCAAAAATATTTCTTCGATAGAGCTAAATATATCCGGAGATGAGTTGATGGAAAGGTTCGTCAGAGGAGATGAGTCCCGCAATACTGAGGGAAGTGGTCTTGGCCTTTCTATAGCAAAAAGCCTTATGGAGCTACAGGGCGGCACCATGGAAATAAAGGTGGATGGAGATTTGTTTAAGGTTATTTTGTCACTGGTAAAAAATAATTCGACAGAAAATTAGATTTTTCTTGGAAACATATAGGTTTTTCGTTATAATATAAGTGTTAGCAGCTTAATAGGGTTTTATCCATGCAAGGAGGAATGACTATGAGGAGACTACACTTATGTAGGAGTACTGCCACGCTATTGCTCGGCGTTGCAATTGCACTCACAGGATGCTCTTATGCAAAGGAAAAAGTCACAAAAAGCACAGAGGATAAAATAACACAAATAACAGAAGAAATAAGTCATTCAGAAATGTCTGATGAAAAAGCCTCAGTAGAGGGGGCTGCAACAGAGATAGTAACAGAGTCAGCAACAGAGTCAGCAGACGATGAGGTGGTATCTCACGAGGAGTTTTCTGAAGAGAAGCCGGACACAGAGGTCACTTTTGACAATATGGGTAACGGAAATATAAGGATTGATATTTCCACGGAAAATGTGTCTGCAGAGAGTACCACTATAGCAACCACAGAGGATACGATTGATGTAACTGTGAATTATAAAACAGAGGTTGCTTCAGAATTGACCACTTCGGAGACAACATACCCTGAGTCAATAAGTACAAATCATACATTTTTTGATTATGAAATGGCAGGGCAGGTATTGGAAATGGTTAATGAGGAAAGGGTAAGACTTGGACTTGCACCCCTTACAATGAACTATAATCTGCAGAAAGCGTCTGATATCAGGGCAAAGGAAATTGTAGTAAGTTTTTCTCACACCAGACCTGATGGCTCTGCGTGTATAACTGCTATAAGTCAGGTGGGCGTAAGGTTTGGATATGCAGGGGAAAATATTGCTGTGGGATATTATACGACAGAGACGGTTATGGAGGCATGGATTAACTCCGAAGGACATTATGCAAACATTGTTAATCCGAATTACACCCAAATGGCAGTTTCATGCTATTATGACCCCGAATCCTATGGAGGTTACAATTGGGTGCAACTGTTCATCAGTGATTAAATCCAGCCACCATCAAATTTAATAATTTCTCCTGTAAGATATGATGGCATATTAATAATGTTACGAATACACATGGCGGCTTCCTCAGGAGTCGCCATTTTTCCATAAGGTATTTCATTTTCGAGAATTACTCTTTCCTCGGCATCAAGATGACGATTCATATCAGTGTCAATGACTCCAAAGGCGATGGCATTGATGGAAATATTGCTAGGGGCCAGCTCCTTGGACAGAGCCTTGGTAAAGCTGTTGACAGCTCCCTTGGTTGCCGAATAAGCAACCTCGCAGGAGGCACCAACAAGTCCCCATACAGAGGAAATGTTAAGTATCTGACCGGATTTCCGGCTGACCATATGCGGAACCACCTCGTGGCAGGTATTATAAATGGAGGTAAGATTTACCGAGAGCATCTCCTGCCATTGTTCGGGGGTTGTATCTGTAAACAGACCGATATTGGAAATGCCGGCATTGTTTATAAGGGTATCTATCGAACCTGTTTCGGTGTAAACCTCCTGAACCATTGCTTTTACAAAGCTAAATTCGGAAACATCTCCCGTAAAGGCATGACATAGGCAATCGGTTTGGGTAATTGCATGAGCTACCGCTGCAAGCCGGTCTGAATTATTCTTGGAAACTATGGCAATATATTCATAATCCTTTGCAAGAAGCATTGCGGCTGCCGCTCCGATGCCTCTTGAAGCTCCGGTTATTATTAATGTTTTCATGGTAAGTCTCCTTTTGAAAAGTAATCAACTGCTATACATTGTACAATATAAAAGGGTGGTTTGCACTATAAAGAGTTGAAAAAAATATTTTTTTTTGTTATACTTACGTGAGGTTGTCTTATAAGGACGAAATTGACATGAACAGATTTCGTGTCAAAACTGGTTCCGACCTATTTGTCAGGCTGATTTTCGAGACGGAGTTTCGTGATGATATAGATGTAGGAGGTTAAGAGATGAAGAGACAAAGTCCTGTTGGATTGTTTTTTTCTATGTTTTTGAGAGCTGTAGTTGTTATACTTGGTGTAGCAATTGTTATATTCGGTATATTCTTTTTGACACAGGTTGTAAAGCGAGGTACAGAGAAGGCGGAGCCTGAAACCACTGTTGATGCCAATGTGCTTACAGAGGTGGATTCGCATGATGATTTGTTGCTCAATCCGGAGGAGCCGTCTGACGGAGATTTGAGTGGAGATGACACCTCCACAACTGAGACACCGCAGCCGGAGGTTACTACCTCGTATGATAAGAAAATATTGGTACTAAACGGTGCAAAGGTGTCAGGGCTTGCAGCCAAGTGGAGTACAAAATTAAATGGTTACGGTTATGCGAATGTAAATGTTGACAACTATAACGAATTGCAGAGCACAACCAGAATAGTTGCCGTACAGGATGGCGTTGGCAAGGATCTTATGGAGTATTTTAACAATCCTGTTTATGAGGTTGGCACAGTGACAGAGAATGTAAATATTTCAACTGATGGCTACGATATAGTCATTATCCTTGGCACATCTGATGTAATTCAGTAATACTTGAATAAAAGAATTATAATCGTTCCATACTTAATGGTATGGGACGATTTTTTATCATTAAGAAAAACAGAATAAAGGAATATTTGTATATATCTCTTGGCACATTCCTAATGTCGGTGGCAGTGGTGACATATTTTGATGTAATCGGAATAGTGTCAGGGGGCGCTACAGGAACAGGCATAATATTACACGATTTGTTTGGCGTGCCATTGTGGTTTGTAAATGTTGCTGTGAATATACCCTTGTTTATAGCCGGTTTTCGGATTCTGGATATAGAAACCTTTATCAGAACCTTATATGCAACCATAAGCCTTACCCTTATGCTGGGTATTGTACCGAGATTTAATATACTGACGGGAGATAAGGTAGTTGATGTAATATTTGGAAGTATACTGATGGGAGCGGGAATGGGACTGATATTTTCCTCTTATTCATCCTCCGGTGGGTCAGATATGTTGGCCACATTGATAAACAAAAAGGTGAAATATATTTCAATACCATGGATTACAGCTGCAATAGACGGCATAGTTGTTATAGCCGGAGCAGGCGTGTTTGGATTAAGAAATGGAATATATTCTCTGATTGCAGTTTATGTAATTGCCAGAGTATCAGATACGGTGGTAGAAGGACCCAACCATGCCAAGGTTATGTACATTATTACTAAGGACAACAAAAAACTGGCAGAATATATAGAGGAACAGATTGAGCGTGGCGTGACGTATATAGAAACCACAGGTGCATTTACGGGAACACAAAGAAAAATGATAATGTGTGTCGCCTCCTCCAAGGAAATGGTGAAAATAAAGCAAAAAACATACGAAATTGATGATAATGCAATATTCTTTGTGGGTGATATCAGAGAGGCTTTTGGTGAAGGTTTCACAAAGTTTAGGGGTTAGATACCGGGTTAAATTTGTTAAAAACATATAAAAAAAAAGTCGAAAAATAATTCATATACAAAATGAACAATAATCCTTCTTTTTATTTGTTTAATAATAATATAGTTTTAAATGCACCTTTTGTTGTAAAATCGAAGTATCGTTAAACAGATAATTATTAGCTAATCTAAGGAGGAAAAATTTTAATGGCTAGTTTATCACTTAAGAATATTTATAAGATTTACCCTAATGGTTTCAACGCTGTTAAGGATTTCAATTTAGAGATTGAAGATAAGGAATTCATCATCTTCGTTGGACCTTCAGGATGTGGTAAGTCAACTACACTTCGTATGATCGCTGGTCTTGAGGACATAAGCTCAGGTGAGTTATGGATTGGAGACAAGTTGGTTAACGATGTAGAGCCTAAGGATAGAGATATCGCAATGGTATTCCAGAACTACGCTCTTTATCCACACATGTCAGTATATGATAATATGGCATTCGGTCTTAAGCTTAGAAAGGTTGCTAAGGATAAGATTGATAAGCAGGTACATGAGGCAGCTAAGATTCTTGATATTGAGCACCTTCTTGACAGAAAGCCAAAGGCTCTTTCAGGTGGTCAGAGACAGAGAGTTGCAATGGGACGTGCTATCGTTCGTGAGCCAAAGGTATTCCTTATGGACGAGCCTCTTTCAAACCTTGATGCAAAGCTTAGAG